>JAIPHP010000004.1 GCA_021735165.1 Candidatus Woesearchaeota archaeon | reverse complement strand
GTTTGGGAATGTGATTGTTATTTCTTGGTTTTCTGTATTTGGTTTTTTGAATGTTATGTCTATTAGTCCGTTTGTGTTGGAGTAAAATGTTGTGTCTAATACGCCTGAAATGTTTGTTGGTAGTTCTTTGTTTGCGTTTATTTCTCCTAGGCTGGTAACGTACCAAAGTTGTACTGATATGTAGTTGTCTTTTAAGTTTAGTTTGTGCTTTTGATTCGTTATGTTTGTAGGTGCATCTTTTGGTGTGCTTGCTATCGTGGTGTCTGCTTTGTATTGTTTTAGGTTTCCTTCTAAGTTTTTGGGGTTTGTTATTATTCTGAAGTATAATGAATCGGAGTTTTGAAAATTCTGCGAAGCTTGTGAGGCTTGTGTTTTTTGTGCTTTCTCAAAATCATCATTATTATTTCTGCTGTTGGTCACAGGCATTTTTATAGTTCTGTTTCCTTTTACGCTTTCATGAGTAATTTGGCTGTTTTGGATTGTTATGAGCCTGCTTATTATGCCGTGTTTGTTGCTGTATGTTTCAAAATAATGGGTGTTGGCTAATCCGTGAAAATTGTTTTTTGGCAAATCGTTATTGCCTTGCTTTAGATTTATTTGTTCTTTTAGTATTTCTTGCATTAAAGGTAATGTGTACACGGCGTGTGTTAGTTGTGTGTTGTCTGTTGCAGACAAAAAACCCTTGTTATCTAAAGTTATGTAGTTCATTGGCGTTAATGCTTGGTGTTCTTTCATGCCTGTTATAACAGTACTTACTTCATACTCGCCTTGTTCGTTGCTTGTTGTGTTGGTTCTTGGTTGCCATGAGCCGCTGACTAATTGTTCTATGTTTATTGGTACTTGCAAAGGCCTCTCCATTTCAGTTTTAGTCTTTACTTCACCTGAAAACGTTAAATTAGTAGTTTGAGAAGTATTTATGCTGTTTAGCAATAATAATCCTGATGCTGTTAAGATTATTTTTTCCAGTCCTTTCCTAAAGAAACTCTTTTTCCTCATAGTCTTTAACAGATTATTGAACAGACTTTAAATACTTTACGATTTTATACCACTCAAAAGTGACTATTGTTGTTTTTGAGATGATTAGGATGAAAATGGGTGTGTCCTTAGGTCTTTCTTTTTTGTATTGCGGAGTATTGTTAGTTGCTTTGCAGTCTAAGTTTTTTACTAAGAAACACAGATCTTTAACGCGTTCCACGTTGTGTTCCTCGTAATTGAGCTCCAAGGTAATACAGATATTCGGGATGCACTTGATGAAAATACAAAATTAACATTTTTTGTATCTGGATGTGCTAGATGCATTCTTGCGTTTCTAAACGGACTTTGAGGAGTGATTTTAATTGTTTGCTCTTGCAAATATTCAAAAAAAGCCGATTTTGAACCTGAAAACTATAGAATTTTCCGAAATTTCTAACAAAACACATTTTTAACAAAACAAAATACAAAAATAAGGTGATAAAAAATGGGATTAAGTAATAAAAAAGAAGAACAACTAAAACAGATGCCTGTAATAAAAACAACTATTACAAAGAGCAAAACAGGAAAATACCTGATACATAGAACCGAGATAGTAACAATAAGACCTTTAGCATACTACGAAGCGGTTCTTGCAAACAAAGAGGAAGTCAGATCGGAAGCTGATGAAGAACTCGAAAAATTCGTAGAAGAAAACTAGTATTTCTCAGTTCAAACCCCTAAAACCATGAATTGTGTGCTGCACAACTAAATTTGTTGCAGTACACATTTTTTATACTTTTTTTATATTATTAGAAAAATTAGAAAAAAGGTGACAGCTTTCTGGCTCTCCCGCACGTAAGGGCAGTACGCACCAGAACGTAGACGTGCTTAACTTCTGTGTTCGAAATGGGAACAGGTGGAACCACGTCGCTTTGACCGTCTAATATCTAGGAATCAATATTGGTTTATAAATGTTTTTGTGGATATTTTCGTTTTTTTCTTTGGTAAAATAATATTTTTTTTGAAATTTAAGGTTTGAAATAATCTTTATTGATCATTTTAATGGTCTTATTTCCTTTCTATCACTAAATGTTGTTTATATTTGAACTGAAGTATGTAAGCACATGTTTTTTTTGTTTTTTTGTTTATTAATTATGACTACAGAACAGAATAATTAATTACAATATGGAATATAAATAGAAATTTACTAAAAACTTTTATATAGTCCTCTTCTGTTTTTGTATTAATGAAATTTTTAGTTACTGGTGGAGCTGGATTCATAGGAAGTCATGTAGTTGAACACTTGGTTTTTGTTGGTTTAGATGTCAAAGTCGTTGACAATTTATTAACTGGAAAAAAAGAGAATATTTTTGCTTTTGAAGATAAAATTTCTTTTTATGAACAAGACATTATTGATACGGAAGAATTAGTTTCCCTATTTGAGAATGTTGACTGTGTTGTGCATTTAGCAGCTTTGCCTTCTGTTCCAAGAAGCATAAAAGATCCTTTAGGTTCAAATAAAAATAATATTACCGGAACTCTTTCTGTTTTTGAGGCGGCTAGACTGGCAGGTGTGAAACGAATTATTTTTGCAAGCTCAAGTTCGGTATATGGAGATTCTCCCAAACTGCCTAAAGAAGAAACTATGGCTCCTAATCCATTATCATTATATGCTGTTCAAAAATATACTGATGAACAATATGCAAAGCTTTATTGTAAATTATTTAATATGAATATTATTGGACTGAGATTTTTTAATGTGTTCGGACCTAGACAAGATCCACATTCAGAGTATTCAGCGGTTATTCCAAAATTTATTAAACTGATTTCTGAAGACAAATCTCCTACAATATATGGTGATGGATTAACGTCCAGAGACTTTACCTATGTGGGTAATGTGGTTGAAGCAATAATGCTCGCAACCAAAGCTGAAAATGTTTCAGGAGAAATCATTAATATTGCTTGTGGCAATAGGATAACTCTAAATGAGTTAGTAGATCATATTAAGAAAATTCTCAGTAAAACTGTTGAAACAACTTATGTTGATGAACGTGTTGGCGACATAAAACACAGCCTCGCGGACATTTCAAAAGCAAAAATGCTTATTGGTTATTCTCCTAAGTATTCTTTTTCAAAAGGTTTAGAAAAAACGGTGAATTACTATGTCTCGTAAAATATGTGTTGTGGGTCTGGGCTATGTTGGTTTGCCACTAGCAGTTTTATTTGGAAAGAAGCAAAGGATAACAGGTTTTGACATAAACAAAGCCAAGATTGAATCCTTTCAAAAAGGTATGGATCCCACAAGGGAAGTCGGAGATGAAATAAAAAAAGCAAACATCTTTTTTACAGATAATCCTGCAAATATAAAAAAATCTGATTTTATTATAATTGCAGTACCAACACCTGTCGATGAACACAAAAAACCAGACATGTCTTGTGTAGAAAAAGCTTCCAAACTAGTCGGAAGAAACCTGTCTCCCGGCTCAATTGTTGTATACGAAAGCACAGTATATCCAGGAGTCACAGAAGATATATGTGTGCCTATTTTAGAAAAAGAATCCAGTCTGAAACTTGGAATAGATTTCAAAATAGGATTCTCTCCAGAAAGAATAAATCCTGGTGACAAAGAACACACACCTGATAAGATTATGAAAGTTGTTTCGGGAAGCGATTCTGAAGCTCTTGATACAATATCTGAAGTTTATTCATCTGTTATACCTGCAGGAATACACAAAGCACCTTCTATAAAAGTTGCAGAAGCAGCCAAAGTTATAGAAAATGTCCAAAGAGATTTGAATATTGCTTTAATGAATGAATTATCCATAATATTCGAAAAACTCGGAATTAACACAAAGGACGTAATTGAAGCTGCAGGAACAAAATGGAATTTTCACAAGTATACTCCTGGCTTGGTGGGTGGTCATTGTATAGGTGTAGATCCCTATTATCTAACATATAAAGCCTTAGAACTAGGGCATACTCCACGAGTGATTCTTGCGGGAAGAGAAATAAATGACTCGATGGCAAAAAATGTTGTGGACAGAATAGTAAAAGAGCTTATTAAAAAGCAAAAAAATATATCTGTATGTAAAGTCTTAGTGTTGGGTCTTTCATTTAAGGAAAATGTGAATGATCCTCGTAATAGTAAGGCAAAAGATTTGATTAAAGAACTCAAAGAATATGGTTTGCAGGTTATTGCAAATGATCCTCTTTTAACACAAGAGCAAATTGATGAAGAGAAATTTGGTGTAAAAAACACGCCACTGAATGAAATTTTTGGCGTTGATTGTGTTATTATGACAGTTCCTCATAAAGAATACTTAAAAGATATCGAAAAACTGTTAGTCATAAAAGACTCTGATAAACTCCTGTTCTTTGATATCAAAGGCGCTTTTGATAAGATAAACAAAGAAAATATAAACTATTTTTCTCTATAGGTTAAAATGACTAAAGAAGCAACACACATGTCTGCATTAAAACAAGTATTGTATGGTGCAGGAATAACTTTTATACTGGGTATGATGGGTTATGTTCTGATGTTTTTTTTTAAATTATTTGCAGCAAGATACTTCGGACCCGAAGATTTTGGAATATTTGAAATATTGATGACGATACTTGGCTTGGCTGTTGTTTTTGCAGATATGGGGATAGGGTTCGGCGTTCAAAGGTATATTTCTTATTATATTTCACAGAAGAAGTTCAGAGAACTTAAAGGCTACAGAATATTTGCAATAGGTTGGCCTCTTGTTGTTTCGATTGTGGTGTCTGCGATTCTCTTTTTGCTTGCACAAGGTATAGGTGAAATTTTTAATCTTCCTTCAGAATTTAGTTTTCTTTTGAAGATTCTTGTTATTGCAATACCTTTTAGAACTATAAACTCGTTTTTTACATACTATTTTTTCTCTACAAACAACCCATTTAAAGCGGTATTTTCCTACAATGTTCTAGAAAGAATAATTCTGCTTGCAACAATAGGAATAATAATTCTTCTGAATTTAGAACTGATTTTTATGGTTGTAGGTTTAGTATTTTCTATTTCTTTAAGTTTCCTGCTTTACTTGCTATTTTATATTAAGGATTATAAGCGAATAATAAGTAAACCTATTTTTAAAACAAAAGAATGGTTGTTTTTTTCCCTTCCCCTTATGCTAATGGGATTGATGGCTTATGTTTTGAGCTGGACAGACAACTTCGTTCTTGCAGGATTCATCGATTCTTCAGCTGTAGGAATTTATGGTATAGCTTACTCGTTAGCTGCATTTCTTCTATTTATTCCAAGTTTGTTTGGAAGCTTACTTATGCCAACTTTAACTAAGACGTATTACAAGTCTTCTGCAGACTATAAGAAAATATTTTCAAGAACAACGATATGGGTTTTTGGCGCGACAATTTTTGGTTCTGTTCTTCTGGTATTATTTTCAAATCAAATAATTTTTATTTTGTTTGGAGAAGAATTTTTGAGTGGCTCTATGTCTTTGATAATCTTGTCTGTGTTTTTTAGCATTGTTAACATATTCGCCTTTTATTATATTCCTGTTCTTATAAAGAAAAAGTCAAAATTCCTGTTTTATAATAATCTTATGTGGGCAATATTCAATTTATGTTTAAATTTATTTTTTGTAAATATCTTTGGAATTATTGGTGTTGCTCTAGCTTCAGGGCTAAGTCTTCTTCTGCTAAGAATTTCTGAATATGTTTATTCTCAAAAACTTATTATGGTTAAATTTGAATTTGGGTCTGTACTGAAAATTCTTTTTTCAGGAATAATTTCAGGAGTAATTACTAAAGGTGTGTTCCTGTTGTTTGCATTAACTCCGATTCACTTAATTGCGCAGCTTATTATCGCAGGAATAATATATTCTGCTTTCTTTGTATTTTTGTTATTTGCAACGAAAACATTTTCTCAAGACGACTTCGACTTGATGCTTGTTATTGAAAAGAAAATAGGTTTGGACTTAAGTAAACCTAGGAAAGTATTAAGAAAGTTTTTGTGAATGAAAAATTATTTAAATTATTGCTCTTCTTTTTTTAGATGAAATCGTTAAAAAGATATTTAATAAACAAAACAAAAAGAGAGGGTTGGTTCTATAATACTGTGGATTTGTTCACATTTCACTTACAAAAGTACGCTTTTTTAATAAAAAACGGACACTTTTTCAGAAACAAAATAATTAGCAAACTGTCAAACTTGGGTTATAAGTGATTTTAGCCCGGTATTTTGTAAAAAATATTTTTTGTTCAAATAACCTTTTAATTTGTCTTTTTTAATAATCTTAATTTTATTTATTAAATCTTTCAGGTTTCCTGTCTTGAATATCAAACCGTTTTTTCCATGCTCGACATACGTTGTTGCTCCTGCAGTATCAGAGACAATTACAGGTAGACCGCACGCTAATGCTTCTGGAACGACCATGCCGATTGCTTCGTTGTAGCTTGGAAGAACTAAAGCGTCATGCTCAGCACAGATCTTTTTGAAAGCTTCTCGCTTATATGGCTTTTCGAAGAACACACAATTTTTTAACTTGTTCGTTTTTACAAACTTAACATATTCCTCTTTTAGTGGACCTTCACCATATACAGACAAAGTTATGTTTTTTTCTTTTAATTGTTTTATTGCTTCTAAAAGAAGATGAAGACTCTTATAAGGAACCATTCTACCCACAAAAAGCAGACGCAAAGTTTTGCTTTTTTTTCTTTTTACAGGATAAAACATTTTGTTGTCTATTCCTGCAGGAACAACCTCTATTTTGTTTTTTAATTCAGGCATTTGTTTAATCAAAAAATCTTTAGATCTATTTGTCCACGGCAATATTTTTTCTGCCTGATAAAACATGTTCTTTTTGAATTTGAATAAGATTTTACTAATTATTCCAGAAATGCCTCCTGGAAATAACTGCATTTCTGTTTGAAGATAAAAAGGAGTGTTAAGTTTTTTGGCTATTTTTGCTGCCTGCCATGTGGCCGGCATGTACCAAAGGTTAGAAATAATTATATCTGGATTAATAGCGCTTATAGTTTTCTCTAATCCGGGAAAATATATCAAATAAGCTATATCTCTTTTTTCAAAAAACTTTTTTGTAGAATAAACATAGTTTGTTTTGTGTTTTTTAATAATTATTTCGTAATTTTTATCCTTTATGTCAAATGCTTTGAACTTTTCTACAAATATTAGTTTAAGTTCAGCATTTTTGCCCAATTCTTTAGCTAATTCAAGATATATCGTGTTGGGTCCATAAGCTAACCAAAGTATTTTCTTCATATGTTAAATAATTCCGGGTAATTTATAAATTTTGTCTGAAACATTTTTTAAGATTCTCAACCTCGTGCAAGATTGTTTTTTGCGTAGTCTACTAGCTTTGAGGGTATTTTTTTTTGTTTTACACACCAATCATTTTTAGGCCATTCGTACAATTTTATCATTTCAGTCATCAGTTCATTCACGTCTTGTTCGTTATTGATATCAAATGCATAGTCTGATGTTGTTTGTTGTATTTCAGACGTGAATCCTTTTTTTTCAGCTTCTAGTTTAAACACGGAGTAGACTCTTTTTGCTGACAAGGGATGCATAATCATAATCATAGATTTGTGAGGTATTTCCTTTTGCAGTATTGTTTCTATTCCTTTTCTGCTGTTTTCTCCAGCATTTTTTGCTGTTTCTTCTGTAATTATTTCATTTTCGGGTATTTTGTGTTCGTATATTAATAAAGATTTTTGAAAATCTGCTTCTGAAATGCCATATTCTGCAAGTATTCCGGAGTCTTTTCCTATTCCTCCTGTAATTAATATTCGTTTGATTTTGCCTGATTTATATGCTTCCGCTGTTTTCTCTGCTATTTTTGGATCGAAGCGTCCAAAAACAAACGCTAAATCTGTCGGTTCTGCTTTCTCTAGGGGTACAGTTTCTGAGATCATGTAATCGTATATTTCTTTAATTTTTTCATGATTTATTTTCTTCATGCTCATTATAATTCATTTGGATATATAAATTTTTCGCTTTTTAACTATTATTCAGTGGCAACTTTACTCTTTTTTTTTCTGTGTTTTGATATTGCAAAAATATATAAAACATCAGTTTTTTTTTTATGCATGGTAGAAATTAATGAAAAAGTTAATGTTATTATAAATGAAATAAGCCACGTTTTTTCACATTCTGATTTTTCTAATATCTCTGAGTTTATCGACAAAATTTTAAAATCTAAAAAAATTGTTTGTATCGGAGCAGGTAGGGTTGGTTATGCTACAAGAGGTTTTGCTATGAGGTTAAAACATTTAGGATTAGATAGTTATATGTTGGGAGATAGTAATGTGCCTAACATATCTGAAAATGATTTATTACTAGTAAGTTCTGGTTCAGGTGAAACTCAAACGATTTTTGATGTTGTTGAAATTGCCAAAAAAAACAGAGCTGTGGTTTGTTTGATAACGGGAAATGAGGAATCAAGAATGGCGAAATTAGCAGATGTTGTTTTGTTGCTTAAAGCGCCTTCAAAAATCAAGGACGTTGAGGGTCTAATATCGGTCCAACCTATGACTTCGCTAAATGAGCAATGTTTAGGTTTGTTTTTTGACGCTGTTGTTTTGTTATTAATGGAAAAGCTTAATGAATCTCACGAAACTATGTGGGAAAGACATTCAAATTTGGAGTAAAAATGAAAAAATACGAATTAAGTGCGTCTTTAATTTGTGCAGATTTAATGAATCTTGAAAATGAAGTAAAGAATATAAATGAATCCAAAATAGAGTATATTCATTTTGATGTTATGGATGGTCATTTTGTGCCAAGACTAGGTGTATTTCCAGAAATGCTATCTGGAATAAGAAAATTGACAAAGAAACCAATAGATGTTCACCTCATGATTTCAAACCCGGAGGAGTACATACCTATATTTTCAAATGCTGGAGCGGACATAATTTATGTTCATGTAGAAAATAATTTACATTTGCATAGAACATTAAAAATTATAAAAGAAAATAATGTTAAAGCAGGAGTTGTACTAAATATTGCAACACCTTTATCGTCCTTGGATTATATATTGGAGGAAATAGAGTATATCATGTTAATGGCAATTAATCCGGGCATTGTAGGACACAAGATTATCCTTAAAATATATGATAAAATTAGAGCTGTCAAAGAAAAAATAAAGGGCACAAATATAAAAATAATGATTGATGGTGGTGTTAATCCAGAAACAGCACATTTAATGATAAAAAGTGGTGCTGATATTTTGGTGGGTGGAACGTCATCTCTTTTTAGACCTAAAGAAGGCACTTTAATTCAAACCACAAAAAAGTTTAGAGAAAAAATAGATAAAAACTTAGATAATTAAAATGACATACAAAGTTTTGATAACAACTTCAGGAATTGGTAGTAGACTAGGAGAATTGACAAAGTATACAAATAAAGCCTTAGTAAGAATAGGTAAAAAACCCGCGTTGTCGTACATAATTGAAAATTATCCTAAGTCAACGCCTTTAGTTATTACGGTAGGTTACTACGCAAATCAAGTAGAAGAATTTTGTAAGTTAGCTTACCCAGATAGGGACATAACTTTTGTAACTGTAGATAAATATGAAGGTCCGGGAACGAGTTTAGCATATTCCATGCTTCAGGCAAAAAATGAGTTACAATGCCCATTTATTTTTCATGCAGCAGATACAATTATAGACGAAGAACTTCCAAATCCAGAAACAGATAATTGGGTTGCAGGCTACAAACTGGACGATAGTAGTCAATATGCTAGTTTTGTAACCCAAAAAGAAAATGTTACCGAATTTTTAAAAAAAGGAGCCTCAGATTACGATTACATTCATATAGGTTTAGTAGGCATTAGCGATTTTTCCACTTTTTGGAAATCTTTGGAATCTGTGTATAAAAATAACCCCGAGGATTCTTCGTTGAATGACATATCAGGTATAGAAGACATGATCTCAAAAGGTGCAAAATTTAAATACAAATCAATAAACAAATGGTACGATATAGGCAATATTAAAGCTTTAAATAAGGCAAGAGATGAATTTCCGGACAAATTTGAAATTCTAGAAAAAATAGACGAGACCCTATTCATATTTGATGACAAAGTAATAAAATTTTTTTATGACAAAAAAATAGTTTCTGGCAGACTTAAGCGTGCAAAGATCTTGGGAAATTTAGTTCCTAAGATTATAGATGCAGGCGAACATTTTTATTCATATGAATTCATAGAAGGCGATGTTCTTGCAGAATTCATAGATACGCAAGTGTTTAAAAAATATCTGCATTGGTTGCAGAAAAATTTATTCGTTGATATAGACTACAAAGAAAACGGAAAATTCGTGGATGTCTGCGACAAATTTTATAGAATAAAAACAAATGAAAGAATAATAAAATTCTATGAAAAACACAAATTTAAAGACGAAACGGATGTTATTAATGGTATATATACCCCTCCTTTAAAAAATATTTTGTCCAAAATAGATTTCTCGGGATGGCTCAATCAAGGAGTGCCCATAAAATTTCATGGCGATTTACATTTTGAAAATACTTTAATCACAAAAGATTCATTTTTATTGCTAGACTGGAGACAAAATTTTGGAGGGTTATTTGATTGCGGAGATTTATATTATGATTTGGCCAAATTGTACCACGGAATGATTGTTAATCATGGGATTGTAAAAAAAGATCTTTATACAATCGAAAACACTTCAAATGGGGTAAAATGTGACATTTTAAGACCTCAGCAGTTAGTAGAATGTGAAAAAATCTATCTTGATTTTTTAGAGGAAAACAATTACGATATTAAGAAAGTAAAAGTTTTAACCGCGCTAATTTATCTAAATATTGCTCCACTTCATCATCATCCATACGATAAGTTTTTATATTACTTTGGAAAATTGATGTTGTACGAAAATTTAGAAAAATGAACTGTGTTATTTTTGATGTGGATGGGGTATTTACAACAGGACAATTTCTCTATACAAAAGATGGTAAAATAGGAAAGATGTTTGGCGCTCACGATGCAGATGGTATAAAATTGCTAAAAAATAAAATAAAAATTCAAGCCATTTCTGCTGATAAAAGGGGATTTGAAATAACTAAAAGAAGGATTCAGGACGACATGGGCATAAAATTAACACTTATATCCGAAAAAGAAAGACTTGATTGGCTGAAAGAAAATTTTGATTTGAAAACAACGATATATGTGGGTGATGGAATTCACGATGCTAAAATTTTTGATGAAGTAGGGTATAGTATTGCTCCAAAGAATGCGTTTAAATTGACAAGAGATAAGGCAGATTATGTTACTGAGCACAATTCTGGAGAAGGCGCTGTGCTTGATGCGTGTTTACACATAATCGAAAAATTTTTGGGGGGCCTCAATTTTGAGTAGTTTTTTTATGAATATAAAATTTATTTCATTTAATGTTTTGAAGATTTTTAGCTTATTTTTTCTTTGTTCGGTGATTATTATTGCGCGCTAGTGAAGGGGGTTTAATACACCCACCTTTAGGTCGATAGTACGCAATCTGAAAATTCCGTCTAGGCGACTGAATCGTAATGCCGCATCTTTTAGGGCGCGGATAGACTCGGAACAGAGATTTTCATTATTTTAAGGCGGGTTTAGCAAAAATGTTTCAAAAAGGTTCAGAAACAACAAGAAAAGTAGGACATTATTTTTTTGATGGATATTTAAAAAATCAAAAGAAATCAATAAAAATTCTAAAAGAAATTAAACATCGGGATATACAATTTGTTTTAATGATAAACATAAAATATTATGTTGATAGACGAGATTTTTTTGGATGAATTTAACATCATTTATGATTTTACTTCAAAAAAATTGACAAAAAACACAGTTTTTGTAGATGTTTGTGCTAATAATGGCGTTGTGGTTATTGCCGTAGCCACTAAGTGTAAAAATCTTTTGTTTTGAACCAGAACAAAAAATCCTTTAAAATTGAAGAAAAATATACAATTAAATAATTTGAATAATGTTGTTGTGAAGTCATACGCTCTTTATAATAATGAAACTATTTTAAAATTGTGGGTTTGTGAAGATAACGACGGTGCGCACACATTAGACAAGCAGTTTTCAAAATTTAATCAGGGATATAATTATACTTCTTTTCGAAATATCGCTGTGAAAAGATGTAACTCTTTTTTCAAGTCTAAAGTAGACTTTGCGAAGATAAATGTTGAAGGGCATGAAGAAGAAGTGTTAGAAGGTATGAAAAGAAATCTCAAGCACATTAAATATTTATGAATTGAGACTAGCTCAAAAAAATTTGATAATATTCAAAAACGGCTTAGCAAACACAGTTTTAATCATTATTATTATGAAAATATTTTAAAAAATACACTATCTCAAAATATGCCTGTTTACTCGAAAAAAGATTTTGAAAAAGGAAATGCTGTTTTATTTAATATTTTATTCAGTAAAGAAAAAATAAATTATTAAGAGTATTTACTCAGCATCTTTTCTAAAAGCGTGTATTAGCAAATTATAGAATTTGCTTTTTTCCCCTTTAAATGGTGTTTTTGTCAAAGACTGAATTTCATAATCAAAATTGTTACTTTCCAAAATTTCTAAAATTTTTGATAATTTATTGTTGTCATGTGTATTGTGATGATATTCTATAACCATTTCATTAACTATGCTTATTTTTTTTGTCTTATCTAAATCTAATAGAACATCGATTTCACTTCCTTCTATATCTATTTTCATAAAATCTATCCATTCAGTTATATATTTAGACAATTTTGTTGTGTGTATTGTAGTTTTCTTTGTTGTTTTCGTTTGTTTTTCCAATCTTGAGAAAAGACTCATACCAGGCGAAAATCTTATTTTAGAATCTATATAAAAACTTTTTTTCTCGATTTTAGAACTTACTGCTTTATTAACCAAAACAACATTTTCTATTTTATTTATATCAAGATTTTTTTTGAGTATTTTAAATGTGTCTTTGTCCGGTTCAAAACTTAAGATACTGCAGCCAGGATATTTTTTTTTGAAAAACAGAATCGACAAACCTATATTTGAGCCACAGTCTATTATTTTAGGTTTTTTTTTGTCTGATTTAAAATAGTATTCTTTATTTACAAACAGGGCCAGAAAAATTTCGTGAAATGTTTTAAAGTCATAAAATAATATTTTATAATCAAAGACCTTGATTTTTTTTCTTTTTGTTTTTATCAATCTTAAAATTCCTAGTTTTATAAAAGAAAAAAAAAGCTTTCTAGGTTCTTCTTTTTCTTCTTTTAATAAGTATATGTATGTTAATATGTTGGTAATCTTATTGAGTGCATTCATTTTAAATTTTTATCATAATACCATTTACTATGGCCTTGTTTTTCAATTATTTCTTTTTTGAATAAATTTTTTGAATAAAATACATTAAGCGGTTCTTTTATTTTTGAACCATAAAAATATTGATAATAAGCTTCTCTCTTCACTATTGTTGTAAATATAGTTAATGCCCAGCACCAAAAAATCGTTTTTATTTTTTTGTGTATTTTCCTATTTAAAAAACGATTTATTTTTTCATAATTTTTACCCCATCTTAAAGATTCATAGCTTAAACCATGCCAAAACAATCTTCTTTTTGTTTTCCTGTCGGTTTCTTCTATTTTCTCAAACAGTTTTTTTGGACTCATCGTATATTTATTCAAAAATGGTTCTATTGTTTTACCTTTAAGTATATTATTTTCACGAAGATAATATGCTTGAAGTTCTAAGCCTAAGTCTTCTGGAAATGCACCTGTATGTATGTGTATAAAATTATATTCTGGAATTATTAAGGCTGGCGTCGCATTGGTAGTATATTTATATTTTGAATTGCTTTGCGTAGAATATTTATTTTTCCAGAAATATGCATTTCCTGTATTTGCATAATAATAGATATTACTAAAACCTACTTTTGTTACTAGGTTGTTTGCAATTATGCCATGAGAATCAAATTGATGCGGCATCATTTCTACAACATCAAATTCAAACAATCTTCTGGTTTCTATCTCTTTCCTATCATAAATCCAGAGCATATCTAATATGTTACCAAGAGGAGCATTTTTTGTCATCATTCCGAATCCGACACCCATAACGGCAAATATTTTTTCCTTCTTTTTTAAAGTATTTATCAGCTCATAAATTTTTTTAGGGTCTAACATCCAAGAGTCAGAATGTAGAAAAACACAATAATCTAAATCTTTATTTTTTATAAGTTCCTGATTGCACTGTTGTATGTTTCTCGTGACCCTCATTATCAAGTTAATATTGTGTCTTTCTGTAGACCATTTGTTTGTATCGAAAGGCAAATCTTCGCCAATAACCAGTCTATCTATATTTTCATACTTTAATTTGTGCTCAGAATCAGATTTATTTGTACATGCTAACACATAAAAATTTTTGTCGAAACTTTTTATGATGTCTGCTAGTATTTTAGTTTCTTCAAATTTGTCATACAGTATTATTCCAAATCCTATTTTCATTTTTTCACACACACAAGCACTATTCCTGGAGAAAAATATTTGTTATTTAAATATATTTTTATCAAACTCAGTAGGTAAAATAAAGGATCTAATATCGCTCTTTGAAAAATAAAAAAGATTGTTTTCAGAATCTCGAGAATTTTATTTTCATATTTATAATGACCTATGTTAAAAGGGCCTCCGTAGTAACAGCATTTTTTTATTTGAACATTCTTCGGCATTATTTGTTTTAATTTTTTTATATCCATTATATTTAGGTTGTGTTTGTCTATGATTTCTTTTTCTAAGAAAATGTTGCTTTGTTTAGAAAGATTAGGTATTCCTATTATTAGTGTGCCTTCTTTTTTTAGTAAATCTAGATGTAATTTAACAACGTTTTTCACATCTTTGAAATGTTCTATAAACCCAAAAGAGCACACCACATCGTATTTTTCCTTGTTTTTATTTTGAAATTTTTCTGAAAAAAAATCTGCCAACAGAACATTTTTTGTTTCAAAATTTTCTTTTTCAAAATTTCTTTTTGTAATTTCTGCTCCTTCTTTAGAGTATTCTACGCCGTGAGGTATCAAGTCATATTTTTTTGAAAGAGATATTAATATATTTCCGGGGGCGCAACCTATTTCCATTATTTTAGATTTTTTCTTTAAATACTTCTCTATTTTTTTTCTCAAATCGTAAAAATAGAAGCTTTTAGAGGATAACTTTGTGGCCTTTTGTATAAATACATTTATTGTACCATCATAGTTTTTGTTCCAATATTTTTTATTAGTCAGTTTTTTCATTTTTTCCGTTTAAGTAACAGTTCGTTACAACCAATAGATCTAGCCTTTATTATTTTTTCTATTGAATAATTCCTATTTCTAAAATATTTTGTCAATGTTTCCACACTCGCGTATTGATATGGATATCCTCCTAACCAATCTTTTATATCTGTATAAAAATTCATACCTCTTAATGTTTCGTATTCACGGATATACTTTGCAGGATTTTTTCCAGATGTAGTTATTCCCAATATAAGGTATGTTTTGTACGTTTGATACATCAGTTGTTTTACAAATGTTCCTGACTTATTGTAAATTTTTTTTATTTTATGCCAAAAAACAGATTTACCTTCCAGAACTTTTCTATTGTCATTATATATTGCAAGATATATAAAAGAACCTTTTTTGGCAACATAGTCAATATTTTTAAAAGCTTTATACATATCGCCTGTGTGGTGTAAAACACCCCAACTGTAAATTATATCGAATTTGCCTAATTTTTTCAAAAGAGAGTCATTTAGTGCAGAACCATAGATTATTTTCCATGAATTATTATTTTTACAATATTTTTTCTTTAAGAATTGAGCGCAAGCCACAGAATCTTTGTCTACATCTACACTGACAACTTTTTTAGCACCCAGATTAATTGATGCAAGTGAAAAAAGCCCGCTTCCGCAGCCAAGGTCCAAAAAAGTTTTGTTTTTTATTGCATCCTTATTTTTTAAGAAGTCAATTAATGATTTCTCTGCTAATTTTATTTTTTTGTTGTTCAAATTTTTAAGATAGATTTTCCAGTTTTCTCCAAAACTAAAATGTTTGTCAGATAAGTAGGTTTCTTCGTATAAGTATTTTAATTTTGTTTGAGCCATTTTTGAAAGATGAATAGTTTTATTTTATTGTTTATGACTATTCTGTTTTTTTCTTGTTGTTTTGTGTTCTTTTTATATTCTTTAAAAACCTTTTCTTTATAGTATTTAGCAATTTCAGGATGTATTGTTTCAAGCGATTTTAAACCGCTTTTTAGGACTGGTTCATATTTCTTGTCAAGAATCCATTTATCTAGTGGCGGGGTAAATCCTTGTTTTCCTCTATTAAGTATTTCCTTCGGAACATTGTCTTTTATAATGTCTCTCATAAGTATCTTGGTTTTAAATACAGTAGCTTTCCATTTTACAGGTATTTTCTGAGCAAATTCCACAAATCTGTAGTCTAAAAAGGGACTTCTTACTTCTAAAGCGTATTGCATCGAGGCTCTATCTACCTTGACGAGGAATTTATCTCCTAGCGTATTATACATCAAATCATGATATCTGAGCATTTCAGCGTATGAGCCATCTGTTTTTGTTAAAGACTCTTTAAGAGTTCTTTTGGTCCATTCATCAAATGCTTTACTCTTTAACTTATTTTTTGCTAGAGCCTTAGCATAGAATTCTTCTTTTGGATAAAGGGATAATGATGCTGCTTCTTTTAGTAGATAAAATGAAGCCATAGAGCCAATATTTTCCTTTATTGGAAGTTTTGCAATAATCTTTCTTACAAATCTGGGTAATTTACTAAGCAGATCCATCTGAGCTCCCATTTTATGCATATTGTAACCGCCAAAAATTTCATCTCCACCATCTCCTGATAGTGCAACAGTTACGTGCTTTCTAGCCATTTCTGAGACTTTTAGTGTTGGAAATCCAGAATAATCCGCGAAGGGTTCATCATAGCTTTCTGAATATGTTTCAATAAGATTTTCAAAGTCTTTTCTTTTGAAATAGTGGTGATGGTGTTTGGTTTTGTAGAACCTCTTAACTAGATCAATATATTTTGTTTCATCATACTCCTTATCAAAGCCAATGCTAAATGTATTAAGATTCTTGGCCTTAGTATTCTTTCTCATTTCTCCCACAACAGCGCTAGAATCAAGTCCTCCTGAAAGGAAGGCACCTACAGGTACATCTGCAATCATTCGCAGTCTTGTCGCTTCAGAAAATATTTTTCTGCCCTCTAAAATAAGCTTCTTTTTATTATGTTCAGGTTTGAACTTTGACGGTTCATAGTATGTTATTTTTTTCAAAGTATTTTTTTTCAAATCAAAAATTAAATTGTGTCCTGCTTCTAATTTGAAATTGTTTTCATATATCGTCAAAGGCGAGGGTATGAAGCCAAGAGTAAAATATAGTTCCAACGCTTCTTTGGAAACAGCTGTTTTAAAATTTTGAGGAATCTTAAGTAAGCCTTTTAGTTCTGAACTAAAAGCAAAATTATTTTTATTATAATAATAATGAAAAGGCTTCTGTCCTAGACGATCTCTTGAACAAAATAAAATGTTCTTTTTTTTGTCATAAATACAAAACGCCCACATTCCATTGAATTCTTTAACACAATCAACACCCCATTTTTCATATGCTCTAAGAAGAGTTTCTGTATCGCAGCTCGATTCTAATTTACAATTGAGTCTTTTATTAATTTCTTCAAAATTATAAATTTCTCCGTTGTATACAACAACATAATCTGCAGTTTCGAGTTTATTGTCTTTATATATTAACAAATCCTTATTAATACCCATTGGCTGGTGTCCTTTCTCGCTTAAATCAAGAATTGACAGCCTTACATGTCCTAAAGTAACTGTATCTGAAATGAATTTACCAGAGTCATCAGGGCCTCTGTGTTTTATTGTAGTATTCATTGCACTAACAAGTTTTTCATCTTTCCAATTAAATCCGTTAATTCCACACATAATATCACTTAAGTAAAAGACTCCATTTTTTAATTGTCTCTTTTTTCTCAAATAGGTATTTGCTTTTTTGTTCCTGTTTTATTTTATCTAAATTTTTAAAAGCTTTGACCATATCTTGTCCATAGTTTTTCAGACTGACAAGACACCCATTAGGTCCGAAATAAGGATATTTTATTTTCTTTGTAAAGCTAAGTTCAGGATCTATGATTTCCCTAGCACCTGTCTTAAAATCTGTTGTTATTATAGGAAGTCCTGCAAACATTGCTTCAATTAAAGTATTTGGAAAACCTTCTACTTCTGATGCATAAATAAAATAATCTGATTTTGAAAGAATTGCTTGAACGCACTTTCTTTTTCCTAAAAACGCAATTTTATCTGAGTTAAAAACATATTCGAGTTTTTCCTTTTCAGGGCCATCGCCAACTATAAGCAATATATCTTTAGGTTTGCAGTTTTGTAAAAAGTTACTAATTAATAACTTAGGATTTTTAGAAGGAATCAGCCTGCCCACTGTAACATAAACTATTTTGTTATTGATAATTTTTAAAATATCATCATCAAGCTTAACATCGTCTTTTATGAATGGATTGTAAATTGTAAATATTTTGTTTTTATCCATAGCTAATTCTTTTGAAAACTTCAATCTATTTTCCTCGGAATTCACAATAATTTTCTTCGCTTTAGGATAAAGCTTTCTTATAAGAAATTTGTAAATACTATTTTTTAATGTACTTTTCTTAAAAAAATCAAGATTTGTTCTGAACGATATAACAGCTTCCTTATTTCCCAAAATATTTACAAAGTTCGCAATTTCTAAGAAACTTACAACTTTTGCTTCAGGATATAATTTCTTAATTTTTTTGATTTTATAGACATATTTTGGAAAGTTCAAAAACATAGATTTGTTGCTATTTGATTTTGAAAGACTCTCTATTTTGACTTCATCAAAATCGTAGAATTTGCCTTCTTTAAGAGTTATAATTGTAACGTCAAATTTTTTACTTAGTTCTGGAAATATGTTCGTTATAACTCTTTCTGCACCACCCATTTCAAGCGAGTTTATCAAGAAAAAAATTTTTTTCATAACAGTTCCTCAAATCTTTTTATGTTCTTATTCCAGTCAAAATTTGTTTTTATGTGCTTTTTTAAATTTTCACCTTTCTTTTTAGCATCCGCTCTATTTTTTATTATTTCGTCTACAAGATTCTTTATTGTTTGTATGTCTTTAGGATTTATAAGCCAACCATTTTTTTTGTTTTTTATTATCTCTTTTGTTCCTCCAACATCAGTTGCAATTACTGGTAAACCCATCGCTCCTGCTTCAAGAACACATGTTGGTAGTCCTTCAGAATAAGATGGATTTATGAAAATATCTGCTATACTTAAATATTCTATTATTTCTTTTGTATTAAGTCTTCCTGTAAATTTTGTTTTTACATCAAGCTTTTTCGCTAAATCTTTAAGATTTTCTTCAAATGGACCTTCTCCTATTGTTATAACAAAAACATTTTTCATATTTTTTACTGCTTCATAAGTGTCTTGTAATCCTTTTGCATAGATTAAGCGACCAATACCATTTATTACAACAAAATCTTCTTTTTTTATATTTAATTTTTGTTTTAGATTAGTGTTTACTTGTTTGAATTGCTTAGTATCTATGGAATTGTAGATAACTGTTGTTTTTTTGGCGCCTAATTTTTTGGCAAAGTCAGCACAAGGAGTAGATATCCCAATAACTTTGTCAGCCTTTCTGAAAATATACCTGCCAACACTCTGATCATAAATCCAAGCTAGAGCAGTTACAATAGGATTCTTGTGAATAACATGAACATTTCCATGTTCTATGTGATAGAATTTTGCTGATTTATTGGTGTTCCTAACTCTTTTCATATACGCTGCGCCAAGCCAGGATGTGGTAAAAAAACGAGTATTAGTAAATACTGCATCATATTTTTGATTCAAAACATTTTCTAACAATTCTGAATAAGTTTTTCCAAATTTAGGCAAAGTGTAAGTTCTTCCAAGAATAGTTATGCATGGCAATCTGTATATGTTTACACCTTTATATTTTTCTATTTCCTTAAGATTGTCCAGATTGTATGTAAAAATATTGACAGAATGCCCTCTCTTTGCAAATCTAGTTGCAAGGCTTAATGCAAAGTTTTCCAAACCGCCTTTATATGGATGGAAATGCGTCGCGTAAATAAGGATTTTTTTGTTCATAGTATCTTAAAAAGTAAAAAACCGTTATTCCTTCTTATTAATTGGAATCTACTGTCTTTAGACACTTCTTGTAGTTTGCTGTTTGTTGCATCTGGTCCATAATCTGCTGCACATTTAGAGCTGAATATAATATATTCATATTCATACTTTCTTAGGAAGTTGTATGTATTTTCGGTGCTTTTGTTTATCGCATCATAATCTCTCACTTCTTGTATCCAAGGATAACTTTCCTTGTTCATTGCGATGACCGTTTTTTGTTCCTGACAAGCACTATAAACAGGAGTTTCATCAGGAAGAGTTTTTAATTCAACATAGCCTACAAGCTCTTCATTAGATGTCCATTGAACTCCAGGCCCCCAGTAAGATCTTTGTACAGTATATCTCGGTATTGCAGATGTAACTATGAGTCCTATTGCAATTAGAACGAATAGAGTTATAAGTGCTGCAGGTTTCTTTCTAAGTTGAGTCCACAGAGAATACAAAAACCAACCCGCTATTAATGCAACGCCTATAGCCATAACAGACCACCATCTATAGTTTTGAACACTAAATTTAAATATTCCTCCGGTAAGGATCCAAAGAAACACAAGATAGAATAAAAACATTAAAGCATAGAATGTGTGGTTCTTATTTTTTTGTTTTCTGTAAAAATACATAAATGGTATTGCAAGTAAACATATTGAGAATAGCAGCAAACCAATACCTTCTTGTTGGTCCATCCTCGAAACATTTTTTGCAATAAAAAACTCAGACAAAGGATTGGGTTCTAGATCGTATGTTATAGATCCTTCACTAAAACTTATAAAAGAACTAGCTCTGTCTTGATACCATGAATTCACATCAACACTCCCTATAAAATCTCCATAATATATTAAACACAGCATTATTGCAAGAATTCCTACGAGAAAAATGGTTGCTGCTTTTGTTTTAAAAATTTCTTTTTTCTTTTCAACAACAAATTCTTCATATAGTATAACCAAAAAGAATAATATTGTTATTATTCCTGCTTGTATCGCAACTATTTGATGGCTCATAAGAACAGAAGCGAGCAACAGAGCAGCCAATACAGTTTGCTTTTTTGATGTTTTAGCTAGTGCTAGTCCTATTAACATCACACACAACAAAGATATTGCCAGAGTATAATTAAAAATAAAATGACCTATGAATGAAGGAACAATCATCAGTATTAATGAAGATATGAGTGCTTGAAGCTCCTTTTTTGTAAGAATATATACGAACAGGAATACAGATATAAACGCAATCCAGATGTATACATTTATGAAAAATTTCATTGCCCAATAATTGTTCGAAGTTATCTGGAATATCAGGCCATAATGTGCTGTTAAAGTCGGGGTACTGTGCGGAAATAGATAAAAATTATATGATAAGGCAGGATCCTCAGTTTTATATGTGTGGAATTGGGACACATATTCTGCTCCAGAAGCATATGCCCAAGGGTCACCATCTTCCAGATATGGATATGAAAAAGAACCCGTCAATAACAAAACAAATGCAACAACTGAACACACAATCAGAATTAGGGGAATTGTTTTTTTCTCGCTCTTTAATATGTTTAGAGATTCTAACGACAAATTTATTTTTCCTTTTTGAGCTATGATTAAATATACCAGCATAACTAGAACAGGAGGAATTAGTATAAGAAGAGGCATTAAAGGAATGTTGAGTAATCCAAACACAAATATAAACAAGTTGTATAATCCGAATCCAACACAAAGTTTAGCTAGTTCCACATATATTTGTTTATCAATTAAATTACTGAATGAAAATATTTTGTTTGCTGCAAAGCCATACAAATAAATGGTTGCAAAAAAGTATATTATGCTGAGTGCTTCACTCATTTTTACCTCCTAGCCTGAATGAATATATTTCAAAAAAGGGAAGCAACTTGAAGGGAAGAGTTTTTCTTTCCAGTAGTTTGAATCCTTCATCTTTTAATGCGTCTCTAATCTGATATATTGTATGGTGGTGTATTTCCCCCTCGTATACTTCTAGCCAGGTTCCTTTCATTATAAGTCTTGAAAGTCTATAGAAAACTGTTTCAGTGGGTCCACTTATTATAAATATTCCTTCAGGCTTCAGTACGTCTTTCATTTTTTTTATTTCTTTCCTTAAGTCTTTTATGTGTTCAAAACAATCAAGCGCAAAGGCGGCATCAAACGTGTTTTTGCTAAATGGATACTTAGAAGATTCAGGTTTTATTACTTTAAACTTGGCATTTTTTATTTTAAGTTTAGATATATCTTCGTTCATATCAATTCCATTAAATGAAAATTTATTTCTTTTTTTGTTAATTCTTTCAAACAATTTTGCTCTTCCACAGCCAACATCCAATATCTTGAGATTTTTTTGGGCATTTTCCTCTAGTTTGCTAAGTTCAACAGCATAATTAATCCTATTCCAAAAAAGCTTTCTTATAATCGGATTTTTATTTTCGTATTCTGGGCATGTATCTATTATTTTCTTGGTTTCCATATTATTAATCACCTATTAGTATTTGTTCTTGAATGAGACTGTATATTCCTAAAGAGAATCCGGTTATAAATATATCAAAAAATAACAGTCCAAGTACTACATATTCAGGGCTTAGTACTCCTGTATGTATCCATTTGATAAATATAGTCAAAAATCCTATTACGCTTATGATAAAGAATCCGCCTGCTACCGCTAGTATTTTCTCAAGACTTTTACCCGCGATAGTTCTAATTACACCTTTCAGTTCTAATTTTTCTCTTTTATGTAACTGAAGTTGGGATATGTTGCTTAATAATAGTGTCTGGACGCCTAAATAGTAAAGTAGAGAAAATAATATCATCGCAACCATACCAAAAAAACCGATAATTGACAAAATCATTCCAGTCCCACTCAGTATTATTAAAATAAGTGATGGAAGAAAAAATATTGCTCTCGGAGAATATAATAGCATATATCTTAAGTTGTTCCAGCCTGCACGTATTCCTGATAATTTTGATTCTCCTCCTCTTTTGTAGTACTTGGTGGGTATTTCTGTATATTTTATATTGTTCTTTCTAAGCTTTGATTGTATCTCTATATTTAAATCCCATCTTGGCGCCTTCAAATTCATTTTTTTTAGAGTTTTATTTTCAAAGCCTTTAAATCCGCTAAGCATATCTTTTCCTTTTGTTCTAAAGAAAAAATTTCCCAAAAAATTTATTATTTTGTTTCCTATTATGTGGCTTTTATGCATTGATCCTTCTTGCATATTAGCAAACCTGTTTGCATTAACATAACCATATCCCTTTTTCAATGTTTTTAGCATAAGGGGTATTGTTTTTATGTCGTAGCTTTCATCAGGATCCATACACAGAGCATATTCTCCATTGCATTCTTCGAATCCTTTTCTTATGGCGTTTCCATAACCCCTTTTTTTTTGAAGTATAACTTTAGCACCACTTTTTTTGGCAAATTCTCCAGTTCTATCACTAGAATCATTGTCCACAACTATTACTTCTCCGCTAATATTGTTTCGCTTTAATGTTTCTAATATGTGCTTTACTGCTTCCTTCAATCTTTCTTCGGTTCCAACATCCTTCATGTATTCATCAGAAAAATATCCAAATACTTTGAAATCTTTTTTTATCAATTCAGGTAGAATTGTCTTTCCAAAATCAGGTAGGTCTTTGTTTGGAATGTTTTTAAAGCATTCAGGATTAAGTATGTATAATCCTGCATTAGTAATATTTCCATATTTTGTGTTTCCCGGTTTATGAATCATTTTTTTTATTCTTCCACTTTTGTCAAGTGAGACAACATCACTATCTTCAGGATGTTTAGATGTGTGTACTGCGAGTGTGGCAGATGCACCTTTTTCTATGTGAAATCGTAGCATTTTTTTTATGTTAAAATTCAGAAGAACGTCTCCATAAAGTATTACAACAGGAAGTTTTTCTTTTTTCAAAAAGTTTAGTTTTCCTGCTGTGCCTGTAGGCTCTGGGCTGTTTATATATCTTATTTTACAATTCCATTTTTTCCCTCTCTCAAAATAATTTTCTATTTTTTCTGATAGATAGGCTACTTTTATTATAAAATTTGAGAATCCTTGTCGTTTACTGTTGTTTATAATGTGTTCTAGCAGAGGCTTTCCTTTTATTTTTATCAGGGGTTTAGGAACTTTTTTAGTCCTCTTTCCGAGTCTTGTTCCCAGTCCTTCAGCGAGAACCACTGTTTTAATATCGGAAACTTTTTGACTTAATTCGTCTTCAACTAGCATTTTACAGTCCTATTATCTCTTCATATATTTCGTCTACTGCTTTTTTTATTGCATCTTCTGATGTTAGTTTAGCTTTCCATCCTAAAGTCTCTATCTTTGAAAGGTCAAAAAGATATTTTTTTACATCTCCCTTCCAACCTCTTGTTCCTCCTGCATATTTAATTGGAATATGTTTTCCGTATCTATCAATTACCAATTCACCTATTTTTGTAACTGTAGTTGATGAGTTACAACCTATATTGAAACAATTTAATGACTCTTTTGATTTTTCAAAACAAATGTTCATAGCTTCTATTAACTCGGATACGTGAAGATATGGTTTTTCTTGCATACCATTTCCTAAAAGTTCCAGCACCGAATCGTTTTTTTTGAGTTGATGAAATAAATTATAGATGACACCATGTGTTGCTCTAGAACCAACAACATTAGGAAATCTGAATATCCATGCTTGAATATTAAAGTTGTGTGAATATGCAGTTATGTATCCTTCAGCACTTAACTTACTTGCGCCATAAAAAGAAATAGGAAACAACGGTCCTGAGTTTTCAGAAAGCTTTTGTTCGTGTTCTCCGTATATTGCTGAAGTAGATGCAAACCATATTTGTTTAACATTATTATCTTTCATACACTCTAGAATGTTTATTGTTGTTAAAAAATTAAGATTCAAATCTCTTCTAAGATCGCTGGTTCCTGCTAAAATATCTGAATTTGCTGCCAAATGAATGACCATATCAAACCTATTATCTTTGAATAATTTATCTAAGACATTTTTTTCTAAAATATTCATCTTTATAAATCTAAATTTATGGTCTTTTTTTGCGTTGAGTAGATTGTTTTCTCTTCCGAGACTAAGATCATCTATGGCTATAACTTCATGCCCTTTGGAAAGAAACACATCACATAAATGACTTCCTATGAAACCAGCTCCTCCCGTAATTAAAATTTTCATTTTTCAATATTCCTCTCAGTATTTTTTCTTTTCTTTTTTAGCAATATTTTTTACAAGTTTTTCCATTTTCTCATTATTCTTTTTTACAGTTATATAAAGATGAAAAATTATTATGGAAAAAAACACAAATCCTGCCATGACGAAGAAATCAGCAGTTCTTTGTATTTGTAATGTTCCCATTATTCCATATACTATCTGAGGAAATGTAACTAAAAATAAGACTCCAAGCCACACAATACCCCAAAGTATAAGGCTTCTGTAGCCGTAATTTTTTCTTTTATAATAAACATATGTAAAATAAAGCATGATTAATGCAAATATTATTCCAATAATTTGAATTCCTGGTATCATTCTCTCCCTCCTAATATTTTAAATTTTAAAATGTTTAAGACCACTTTGATTCCGTCGAAAATAGTAGTTCCTTTAAATGTATCCAAATATATTGTATCTATAGGGATTTCTGTATATTTTAGTTTATTCTTTGCAACTTTAACAATCATTTCACTTTCCATGCTGTAATTTGTTGCGTTCCATTGTATTTTTTTGTATTTTTTTGTATAAAAACATCTGAATCCTGACTGTGTGTCCTTAATCTTTAATCCCGTAACTATTTCAGAAACTTTGTTAATAAACCAGTTTCCAAATCTCATTATCGGAGGCATTTTTTTATCAAGTTTTCTATATCCAAAAACAATATCCTTTTCTTTTAGTGCATTCAAAAATCTTGGGATGTCTTCAGGTTTATGTTGCCCGTCTGCATCCATTAATATTATGATATCAAAATTGTGTTCTATTGCATATTCGCATCCTGTTCTAGCAGCTGCGCCTTTGCCAAGATTTATTATGTGTTTTAGCACAATTGCACCACATTTTTCTGCGATTTTGGCACTTTTATCATCACTTCCATCATCAACAAATATGATATTTTTAAAACCTTTATTTTTAGTTCTTTTTATAACTTCTCCAATGTGTCTTTCTTCATTAAAACCTGGTATTATTATACATATTTTTTCCATTTTTATCCGAAACTTATTAAGGCATTACCTATAATTATCAGCATTATTGCTATCCACTTATGTTTATTTATTTTTTCTCCAAGGAATTTGGCTGCTAGTAATATGACAAAAATGTAACTTAATGATGTTAAAGGATAAACAACTGAAAGGTCAGCCATTTTTATTATTAGTATGAATATTATTGTTGAAATACCATAACAAGCAACTCCATAAATTATCCATTCATTAATAAATCCTTTAAGACTAAACTTGCTAGGTATTCCTTTCTTTATAAGTGTTATTCCTGAAGCTCCAAGAAAAGAAACTATTATCATTCCAATTATCACAATAAACAAATTATTCATTCTTTCCTCCCAGCACAATAATTCCTGAAATTATAAAAAGCATTCCTAATATGTTCCAAAATGAAACTATTTCTTCAAAGTATATTACAGCAATTATAAGGACCCAGATATAACTTAGAGACATCATAGGATATGCTGTGCTGACATTAAGTTTTCTTAGCGCGAGCACAAGAAATATGGCTCCAACACCATACAATATGAGGCCGAGCCATAAGTGCCAGTTAGTTATCAAAATTGTAAGTTCTCCACTTTCATTGGTAGATAGTTTTAGAAAGTATTGTCCAATTGCGATCATGAGTGTAACCACAATTACAAGAAAAATAGGTTTTAAGTTATTTTTCATTTTAAGGATTTACCTTCCAAACAATTACTCTGCCTTCTCCCATTGCTTGTTGGTCGAATATTTTTTCGAAGTGTTCTGTGTGTTTTCCGTCTAGGTAGAACAGTTTTGTGAATAATGATTCTGTTAGTAGTGGGTGCATTATCAGGCTTTTCTTTATACTGTTTTCTTCATATATTAGCACGTCGTATCCTATTCCTGGTGTTTCAAACTCTGTTTTTTTTATTTCGTCTTTTGTTGAGAATGCTAGTCCTTGTGGTTTTATCATGTTTTGTGATAGTGTTGTTCCAGTATTCGGGTTTATTGCTCTTAATATTATGAATGATTCTTCTGGTTTGTCTTCATAGTAGACTCCTCTGTATAGGCTTATTATTGCTCCGTTTTGATTCCCTATGTTTAGGTTGTAGTCGCATACTATCGAATTGTTTTGTTCTTGGCAAGTTATTGGGTTTGTTGTTACGTAGTTTGGCCAAGGGCTTATCCATGCTGCTGCTTGGTTTTCGTTTGTTATAGATTGCATTTCTATGTATGTACTTTTCGCTTCTTCTTGTGTTAGTCCTAGCGTGTCTTGGGCTTCTTGTATTGCTTTATCTATTGGCATGTTTTTTAGTTTGTAGTACATGTATGCTTTGTCAAAGTCCCATGATCCAAAGTGTCCCCAAACTCCTGCTTTTCCTACCATGTCTCCGCTTGTTATGTAGTACATGTCATAGAGATCTGAGCAGTGTGTGTATTCTAGTATTTGGCTTATGTTTTCTTCGTTGATGTTTAGTGCTATCAAGGTTTTTCTTGCTTCCTCTTTGTTTTGCAATATTATTTTTTTGAGCGTTTTTGTTGCTTGGTATTTGTCTTTTAATGCAATTTCTAGTAGATTATAGCTTTCTTCTTGTCCGCAGTTTAGCATTTTTAGTGTTTCTATTGCTTCTTTTTCGTTTGGGTTTAGCAGGGTATTTCCTATCCAGTGTATTCTTTTTCCTTGGTCTCCTCCGTCAAATGTTACTGATCGTTCGCTCATTGCTTCAAACCAGTGTCCAAAGTCCCACCAACTGCTTATTATTGCTTTTTCTGATGTATTTTGAATGGTTTTCATAGCAGAATCCCATACGTCGTCATAGCTTGGTATTTCATTTATTGATGTTTGGTGTGCTATCGCGAATTGCGGGTATACTATTATAAAGAATGCAGCTATTAGTATTATTGCTCTTGTCAGATTTAGAGGAATATTTGTTTTTTTAGCTATGTTTTTCATTCTTTCTCCTGTTAATGAGCCTATTAGTCCTGCGATTCCAAATGCTACTACTGGTGCAAACAGTGCTATGAATCTTATTCCTATTAGTCCTGCGTAGTATGTGCTTGCAAACCAAGCTATTAGTATTATTCCAAGTAATGGTTCGTAGTGTCCATCTTTTTTTCTAAATAATAAAAGGATTATTCCTAAAATTGCAGCGTAGACTAGTGTTTTTCCTCCTCCCCCGTTTATTATTTGCTGCGGGCTTCCAGGGTTTAGTTCTGCTACTGTTGTGAACACATTTGGCCATAAGGGATAGTTTAGTCCTGAACCAACACTTACGCCTTCTGCTGCTCCTTTGAATCCTAGTATGAAGTTTAGAGGTTCTATTGGTGCGTTTAAAACGGTCATGACTGATTTTGTTCCAGTTCGTCCGCTTATTGTTGCAAACATAAATGAAAAAACTATTGTTGAAATTATAAGAATTGCAAGTATTGTTAGGCCTGGTTTAGTTATTTTGTATGTTTCTTTTAAACTTGGTTTTTTCTTGTGTTTTATTAGATGTTTTATTATTTGGAAAGCAATGTATATTATTGTTACGCCTATCATGAAGTCAAAGGTAAACCACCATCCTGACCAGAAAAACATGAATAGTGCTATTAGAAGTCCTGTTAGCGCGGAGAGTATTATTTTGTTTCTTTGTGTTTTTGCATCTATTGCTTCTATTAATACCCAAAGTATTAGGAATGGAAATATGAATGTGTATGCGTCTGTGTCTGAGAATCCTGCTGCGGTTCTTCCAAGTATTGGAGATGATAATGCAAATAGTGTTGCTGCAAAGATGCCTCCTCCCAGGCCCCCTATTTTTTTTCCTAAGAAAAATGCGGGTATTATTGCTAGTCCTATCAATATTACAGGCATTAGAAAGCTCGTTGCTAGTATGTCTTGTGATGGATTAAGTATTTGTATTATTTTGTGGAAAAATACTATTGCTGCAGAAGGGTATATTACTCCTGCTATTTCTCCTATTCTTCCGTTTCTTAGTGTGAATTTTTCTATTCCGTCTACTATTTCATTTCCGTAGAATCCTGTTTTTTCATACCATTTTGCGTAGCTATACCACAAGTATGGGTCTATTGCTAATAGGTATGTTTGTCCGTTTTCGTTTTGAAGTTGCGATTTATATTGTTGTGATAGTGTTTGTATTTGAGAATCTAATGATTCTTTGTTTTGAGTATAATAAGAAGCGTATTGCTGGTTTGCTTGCGCTATTAGTTGGTCTTGTGTTATTCCTGGATTAGTTTGTTGAATTTGGGAAGCTATTTGGTTTTTTATATTGTTTGCAACAGTGTCTTTTGCCCAAATATCTGTTACTGGAAGAGTTGCAGGGTATAGTCTGTAGAATGCAGATATTGTTATTATTAATATTAAGAAGATTATTATGAGTGCTGTTTGTGCGTATTTTGCTTTGAATAAATTTGAGATGCTGCGAGTTATTTTTTGTGTTTTTTTCTTTATTGATTCAAAGTCAATGTTTAGCTCTTCTTCCTGATTTTCTTTGTCTTCCAAGTTTATCCCCCTATTTTTTTGTGTTTTTGTGTTTTAGTTTTGTTGTTTGTTTTTTAATGTTTTGTGTTTTGTGGTTGTGTCCTAAGTCTTTTTTTTCGTGTTGCGGATTTTTGTTAGCTACTTTGCAGTCTAAAGTTTTTACCGAGAAACACGTAATTTCAACGCGTGTTGCGTTGTGTTTCTCTCAATTGCTCTCCAAGGCAATACTGTTGTTTGTGGAACGTTTGTATTTTATATCTTTGTTTTGTGTATTTTTTTGAGTATTGTAGCATGTTTTTGTTTTATGGTTTTATTTTGATTTTTCTTTCAGTTTTGCTGGGTATTGTTGTGTCTTATTTTAGTATTTTCGGCATATCTTTTAAACCTTGCATGATTATTTTTGGTTGTGTTGCTAATTTTAAGAGCATTTTTATTGGTTTGTCTCTGTTTGTTTTTTGAAGTATCTCTTTTATTTTTGGAGTATTTACTTTTTTTATGAGTGTATCCCATTCTCTTTGGTTGTATTGTTTTAGTATTTTGTTTATTTTGTAGTGCGCATATAGTTCTAGGTTTAGTGTTTTTAGGTTTTTTTGATATTTTTCTGTTGATTCTGATAATTTTTCAGCTGCTTTTAGTCCTGGTATTATTCCTCCTCCTGTCGTGTTTTTTATTTGAAGTGCTGCGTCTCCTAGGAGGCTTATTGTTTGTTTTTTGTTTTGCACCGGCGTTTTTGGTTTGTGCATTGGTATTGGTCCTCCTTGCATTTCTATTATTTGTCCAGGATATTTTTTTATGAAATCATCAAATATTTTTTTTGCGTTTGTTTCTGCGGCAACGCCTATTCTGGCAATTTCATCAGATTCTGGGGTAAACCAAGCATATTCTCCGATGTAAGGATAAAAGTCTATTTTTTCTTTGTCAAAATCTTTTAATTTAATTCTTGCTTGAACTCCTGTTAAGTATTTTCTTTTTTGCATTAAATTGTTATTTCTTGCCACTGCTGATGCGGGGCCATCTGCGCCAATTAAATTTTCAAATTTTATTTCTTCTATTTTTTTTGTTTCTGTATCTCTATATGTTGTTATTTTTCCTTCGTTTTTTAAATATCTTTTTCCTAGTTTTATATTCACGCCTTGTTTTTCTGCTTGTTCATGGAGGTATTTTATGAATGTAATGTTGCAGATTATGTAGTTTGTATTTATTGGTATGTCTACGTGGTTGTTTTGAGAGTAGACTCTTGTTTTTGTTATTTTGTTTAACGTGAATTTTTCTATTTCTTGTTTTGGCAGAATTTTAGTTATTTCGTCTGTTAATATGCCTGTGCATTGAATTGGTTTTCCTATGTCTTTATGTTCTTCTATTATTGTTGTGTTTATTTCTGGATGTTTTTCTTTTAGAAGTTTAGCATAGTGCAGTCCTGCTCCTCCTCCACCTATTATTAATGTCATTTCATTGTTATTTTTGTTTTTATTTTAAAGATTATTAAATTAATGCTTTGTTTTTGTTTCAATTTTCTAGTAGTGAATACTACGAAAGATTTATATATAGTGTTTCACTACCAGATAGGAAAGAAGCACTACTGATTGGTACTTATTAAACGGCGAGGTTGAAAAAATGGTATTAAATTTCATAAAAAATGGGTTTGACATTGTAAGGGGATACACAGGATTACTAGGATCTGATGGTTCAATGACTCCTGAGGAAATAAATCAAAAAGCACTAGAACAACTAAACAATCCACTGCAAATAGAACAAATACAAGACACAACAAAGACACAACAAAATAAAGTATTTGAAAACGAAATACAAATGTTAAAAGAATTAGGATATGTAGGAAAAGACGATCAAGGTGTTTATGTTCAACTAAAATCGGTTGAACAAACAAAAAAAGACTTCTCAAATGTTAATGCAAATAAATTCATGAAGTCCTGGAATGAATGGAAATATGTGAATAACATAACAACAACCCTAGAAAGCTTAATGGATCCGGCAAGAGCGCAAAGCACACAAAATCAAGACTTCACACCGGAATACTTTCAAAAAAATGAAATAACTCCAAATGTTGTAAATAAATACTCAAAATTATCTTTTGAAGAATTTGACTGGAAGGATATTTCTAAAGAAGAAAAAGAAAATATGAATAATCCTACAAAACTGTTCGTATTGAATTATTTAAATCAGGATAAATTAGGTAATTCTGTTTCTTCAAATCCTGATGTTCAAGAACCAGGAACAAAATTTTATTTGAACGAGTCAGTCTACAAGCCTATAGTTGAAATGATACTAAATAGTGATGGCAAAGACTTAACAGAATTAGAAAAACAACTAAGCGATTATTATTCATCAAACACAAGACTGCAAGGAATTAACGGAGAACTAAGAGATAGAAATAACAAACTTAAAGCAAAAAATGATTCTTTAAGTCAAACAATTAACGAAGGGATATTTAGAGCAACAGGCGGCGTAGGATTAACTACGAAAGGAAACCTAACAGGATATTTATCAGCAGAACTAGAAAACATCATGTTAGGATTGAGTGTTACAGAAGGTACTTCATCACAAAATTCCCAACCATTCTCAGAGCCTTACACAGACGAAGATGGATTTACAATAAATAACGAGACAAAATACGAATTTAATCAAAAAGAAAATTTGGCATGGGATATCTTAGCAGGATACAGAATAATGAATAATTTAACTCCTTTCTTAACAATAGGAGATAAAATAAAAACATCTTCACTACATATGTCTTCCAAAAAATCAGCTAGCTTTGGAGGACCAGAAGCAATATCTCAAGATGACCCAGATATGAAAATTTATGAAAATAAATTTCATGCACTAAGATTCGGAGCCGGGGTTTTAGTAAATCCAACAGATTATTTAGCAATAAAATTAGCAGCGAACTGGAGCGTATCTGACAACCCAGAATTCAGCGCAACTCTTGGAGCTAATTTCGGAGATCTAGAAAAAAGACTTCCAAAAATTCCATACAATGAAGCTTTGGATGCTGTTTTAAACACTGCAAAGCAAATAAAACCAGAACTCATGGCGATCTATACAAACGAAGGACCCGGTGCAGGAATAAATCTGGGATATGATAAGTTCTCAATAACAGGGATGTATGTTCCAGGAGAAGAGAATTTCTTAGGAGGTGGACTTAATTATGACGTTCACAAAAATTTGTCTGCAGGAATAATAGCAGGGCAATCAAAACTGATAAATGAAGATAAAAAACTTGAATTAGGCGCTCAATTACAAGCAAAAGTGTCAGAGGCATACAAACTTCTTGCAGGAGCAAAAACAGATACAAAATTCAAGAACCCTAAAGCATACATCGGCGTAGGAATAAATCCATACAAAGTTTTCAAATAAATTTTGGAATAAGGTGCATAAAAAAATGATACAAAAAAAACACAAAACAATAATGATTGCACTACTTTTATTTTTTATAACTTCACCATTAGCAAACGCAGCTCCAATGATAATTGCAACATTTGGAGATATAACAAACGTTGATGATTATGAACAAGAAATAAACTTTGGAGACACAACAGATTACTCATTCAAAATAGTACACGATTACGGAACAGAATACTCGGACATAAAAGTTTTTTTACTAAAAGTCGGAGACCAAAATTTTTTACAAGAAATATATAATAAAAGATTCACACCAGATACAGGTTCATTAGCTGACCTGATATTTACAGAAAGAAATCTATTAGTAACTCCTGATTATTACTTAACAGAAGGAGATTACAGAATACACATTCAAGCAACACAAAAAATAGACGGAACAACAGAAACAACAACAAGAAGCATGAGATTAAATCTGCTTGTAACTTCACCAGTAATTCTACAAAATCCTACAGCTGATTTTACGTACAGTCCTTCAAGTCCGGAAGTAAATGAAGCTGTTACATTCACAAGCACATCAACAGATGCAGATGGAACAATAACAAACTATGAATGGAAAGTTGATGGAACAGTTGTAGGCGCTGGAAATACATTATCTTACACATTTACAAATACAGGTTCACATAATGTTGAGCTTAAAGTAACAGATAATGATGGTCTGACAGATACAAAAACAAAAACAGTTAATGTCGTGTCTGTTGCAACAAGTCCTATTGCTGATTTCTATTATGCACCATTCAATCCTCAAGTTGGTACTGTGATGTCTTTTACAAGTAACTCAACAGATTCTGATGGCTCAATAGTTTTTTATGCCTGGAAAATAGATGGCGATATCGTAGGAACTTCAAAAACAATGACGCACACATTTGCATCAGCAGGATCACACCAAGTATCTCTAACAGTCACAGATGATGATGCTTTGACAGATACAAAAACAAAAACTATAAATGTAATAAATGCAAATTCAGCGCCTTATTTCACATCTTCTCCAGTTACAGAAGGAATTGTAGGTGAAGAATATATTTATGATGCAAATGCAATAGATGATGAAAATGATGTTTTAGAATTTGGTCTATCACAAGCTCCAAACGGTATGACAATAAATGAAGACACAGGATTAATAACATGGACACCGACAACAAAGGGAGAATTTAGCGTTGTATTGTATGTTAGTGATGGAATAAACCCCGCTATAAACCAATTTTTCACAATAAATGTAACTGAAAATATAATACCCGCTCTACAAATAGATAATTTCGACTGCAATCCAGACATAAATGGAGATAACATTTCAGACGTAGTATATGGAGAAGAATTAAGATGTGCAGTTCACGTCAAAGGAGATATACAAGATGTAAGAATAGAATTTGATTTTTCAGGTTTGGAAAATTTCCCTATTTGTTACACAGATTTTAAAGGTAACTGCGCTTCAGACATAACTGTGAATGATATGCCTGGAACATACACAGTCTACGCAACAGCAACAAAACAAGGATATGAAAGCACAACAATTGGACCAATATCAGTTCAAGTATGGACTCAAAGATATGAAATAAGAAATCTAAAAATATATGAAGATGAATTCAGCACAGAGAGTTACTCTTTTTTTAGAAAAGAACCAATGTTTATAGCATTTGACATATACGACACTATAAATGACGAACAACTAGTGCCAGGAACTAATGATGCCGACGTAATAAATAGTGCATACCTAAAGGTGAACACGGGTTCTGCAGAACTAGAAGAATGGACAACACCTATTAAACTATCAAAAGTAAATCAAGATGGATTATTCACAGTTCTCAAAAATAAACTACTAAAAACATTTGGAATAAAAAATACGGGGTTATACAAATTTCATTTAAATGAAATACCAATAACAGACGACTTTTTAGGTCAAGGAAAAGTATTTGCTTTCACAATAAATTTCATAGACAATACTGCTGGTCAAGAAACAAGAGATGTAAACGTACTAAACAACGAATTAATCTTCAACCAACCACCAAAGATCAAAATACATCCTGGATCAACAACAACTCTTAACTTAGCAAGTTACTTATCAGATATAGAAACGCAGAAAAATGAAATATTAACAACTTACAAAATCAACCCTTTGCTTTCTATAACAAAAATATCAAATACAACATTCCTGATAGAATCCTCAGAAAACTTCAATAAAAAAACAAATGTAGAATTCACAGCAGATGACACAGACGGATCAAAAGTAACAAGAAATATAGTCTTTGAACCAGAAATACCAAACACAGTAATTGATCCAAAAGCAATAATAACTGGTCCAAAATCCGTGAGAACAGAAAAAACAATAACTTATGACGGATCTGGTTCGTATGACCCTGATGGAAAACTTGTAAACTACAGATGGCAAATAATAAAAGAGGGAACAACACTTCACGAAGAACAAGGAGTGCATATGCTAAAAATAGAGTATGTGTTCCCATCAAAAGGAACTTACAGCGTAAAACTATTTGTTACAGACAATCAAGGAAACACAGCTTATACAGCACTTACTGTAAATGTTAAAAATATTTACAAACAACCAGAACAAATAATGCCTATGGGAGAAGAAGACGGAATTTGGGTTGACTACTTTGATATATATGGAACTAACTACGGAACAATAACTTATGAAGACGAATTTTCAATATCTGCAAGAGTTAGAAATGAAAGAAAAGATGACATAAGAGGCGCTACAGTTTCTTTTAGCTTGCCAGAACTAGGTTTTCAAATCAAAAGTCACAAGTTTGACCTAAAAGATAACGGAGACTACGAAACAATATCTTTCATGGGATATTTACCATTTACAGAGCAGGAGGTGCCGCCAGGAGAATACATAGCACTCATAACAGTGAATGCAGAAGATATCTTAAGAACAAAATACTACCCATTAGTAATTGAGTAGTTATAACAATCCTTGAGAAATAACAAAAGTTATTCACTAAAAAATGAGAACATACACAAAACATTTATAAATATCAAAGTTTATCCTACAAAAATCGTAGGGGAAAAAATTACTACGGAGGTCAGTACAAATGAAGATTAGTCAAATAACAACAATTATGATAGTGCTCCTAGCAGTGCTAGTAGTTCAAGTATCAGCACAAAGTTTTAATTACGAACCAGGTGTTGTAGATCCAACAAGTCTGTTTCTAAACGTTACAGACGTAGATATAAATGATTTCGATGATTTCCCATCAAGAGTAAGACTTGAAAGAGGAGAAGAAATAAAAGTAGTCGTTGCAGTAAAAGCAATGAATGGAGACGTTGAAAACGCAAGAATAAGAGCAGAAATAGTAGGATATGAATATGCAGATTACGAAAATGAAGATGTAGTAGCATACTCAGAAGTATTCGATCTAAGTGAAGGATCTTCAGACACATACACATTGCACTTAAAAGTTCCAGAAGACATAGAAAAAATAGATGAAATGTTCTTAAGAGTCTTTGTATCCGCAAGAAATGATGTACCTTCACTTGAATACATGTTTCCAATGGAAATCGACGGTCTTGCAAAAGACAAAGCAGTACAAATAAGAAAATTCTACATTAGTCCATCCTCAGAAATAGAAGCAGGAAGAGCACTAAGTTTCAAAGTACAAGTAAAAAATATGGGAGAAAAAGACCTAGATGATGTAAGTGTAGAAATAAGCATACCAGAACTAGGCCTAACAACCTATGAAACAATAGACACAATACTAGAAGAAGAAGTAGAAAGCTTTGAAGCACTATTATTAAGAATTCCTCTAGACGCAGAAGTAAAAGATTATGATGTTGTAGCAACAGTTAGCTTTGATAAATACCAAGCACAATCAGAAACAAAAACCATAACTGTAACAGGAAGAGAAGAAACACCAGGCAGTGAAGAAGACGATACAACAATAATAACGATGCCACAATCAGTAGAAATAATAAAAGGAACAACTGCTGTATACCCAGTACTAATAGAAAACACAGGAGCAACATCAAAAACATACATTGTGAATGTTGAAGGAACAAATGATTGGGCAACAATGCAAATTCAACCATCTTCCGTAGTTTTACTAAAAGCAGGGCAAACACAAACCGTATACGTAAACCTTCAAGCAACTGCAGATGCAGAAGCTGGAGATAAAGTGTTCCAAGTAAAAGTAACCGCAGGAGATGAAGTAAGCTCAACAAACGTACTGGCAACAGTAAAAGCAGGAGAAGAAACATCAAACAACCTAAGAAGCGTACTTGAATGGGCATTAGTAATCCTTGTAATAATCCTGATTTTGCTAGGACTTATAGTTCTAATAGCAAAAGTAAAAAAAGGAGACAAGGAAGAAGACGAAGATTCAGAAACTTACTACTGAAACTTCCTTAACTTTTTTTTCTTAATTTTTTAAAATAAATAAAAAAACAGTTCAAAACTAGTGTGAATATTAAAAATGAAACTGCACCAAACTACAAAAATCACAAAATTCTTAGGTGTAGTTACTTTAATGTTTATACTAATACTGCAAACAACATCAGCAGCAACAAATTTTGACGTTAATCTATACAAAATAAGCTACGACTTTATGGCAGGAGCAATCACACCAACGCCAACAATTTGTTCTTGTGCAACACAATACGACAAAATATACATAGAAAACACAGGTAGCTTCGGAGCAGACTACAAAGTAACATCAAACCTACAAAACGTAGCATCGCCTCCTGGACAAATACACCTAGAACCTGGAGAAAAAATATACGTAGACTTATTCTTACAAGCAAATTGCCAAGAAGAACACACAAAAAACTATGAAGTATACATAACTAACAACTATGGCAATACAAAAACAATAACACGAAATCTACAAACAATAAGATGCCAAACAATAGATGCACAATTATATACTGCGAAAGAAAAAATAGATCCTTGCCAATCAACAACATACACAATATACCTAACAAACCCAAGCCCATTCCAAGAACAATATTTACTAAAATTTCAAAATCAAACATACGAACTAACACTAAACTCAAATCAAACAGGAACACAAAACTTCACATACCAAGCATCTTGTGAAGACTATGGCAACAAAACAAATCAATTCATAATAGAATCAATAAACAACCAACTAATATCTCTATTAGAACACCAAATAGAAATAAACAGAGCATACAATTACGACGTACAAATACATCAAGAAGCATACTACTGTGTTAACGAAAAAACAAGAATTCCAATAGACATAAAAAACAACGGAAAAGTAGACAATGAATACACAATAAACTTACAAAATACGCCAAGTTTCATAAAAACCACAGAAAACACAATAAGCATAGAAAAAGGAAAAGAAAAACAAACATATCTAGAAATACAACCAACAGCAGAAGGAGAACACACAATAACAATAAACACAGAATCTAAAAAAGGAGATCTAAAAACAAGCCAAAACACAACAATAAAAACACTAAACTGCTTTGATATGCAAGTAGAAATACAAGGACCAAAACCACAAGAACTATGCACAGGCAAGCACGAAATACCAATAAAAATACACAACAACGGACTAAATGACGAAAAAATAAAACTATGGCTCTACGACCCAACAGAAATAACACAACTAGAAGACCAAGAACTAGAAATATCAGCAGGAGAAACAGAACAAACAAAACTCCTAATAGAAAAATACGAAAGAACAGAAGAATTCACAATATATGTTTCCGCGACAATACACGAAAAAGATGTAAACCAAATATTCAAAGATTCGCAAAAAATAATCATAAAAGACAACTACCAATGCACACAACTAGAATTTCCGGAAAAATCCTTAAAAGTAAGATATGAAGAAAACTACGCAACAATACCTATAAAAAACATAGGTATACTAGAAACAAATTACAATATAAAATATGAAGGACCAAAATTCATAGAACTACAAACAGAAGAAATAGAAATAAAAAGTCAAGAAACAGAATACATACAAATAAAACTATACGCAAACCAAGAAACAGAAGCGCCACAAGAAACACAATACTTCACACTGAAAATAACCTCAGACGAAACAAAACAAGAATACACACAACAATTCAAATTAAAAATGGTCTCAGAACCAATACAAGAAACACTATACAAATACTTCACACAAACAACCTGCAAAAAAATAACTGCAATCCTACTAATACTAATAATCATAGCAACAATAATGCTCATAATAAGATACTCAATAAAAAAATCAAAACACAACACAACATTCATACTAATAACAACAATAATCATAATACTAATAATTATAATAAATGTGTTAGTAAACAACATACCAAAATACGACTTACCAGAACTTGACCAAGAAAAAGTAAACGATAAATTTTACTTAATATGGTACGAAGACACAAAATACGAATTAGATCTAACAAAATACTTCCAAGATCCAGACAATGACACCTTATCGTACGAACTAGAAAAACCACTAGAAAACATACAAATAACATTCAAAGATAACAAAGCAACACTAAAACCAACTAAAGACTGGTACGGCAAAGACGAAATTAAAATAATAGCAAAAGATCCTGCAGAGGAAGAAATAAAAAGTCCAAGAATAAGACTAGAAGTAATAGACACCGCAGAAATAAAGCCGCTAGACTTCTATGAACAAAACTGTTCATTCATAAACAACGCACTAATAATAATTCTGCTAATAATAATACTATTCACGCCATACTTTAAAAAAAAACAACAAAAACAACCAGAACCAATAATACAAAAGAAACCAACAACCAAAAAGAAAAATTCTAAAAGAAAATGAGAACAGAATTTAACACACAAGATTCATACTCAGAGATAAAAGATGAAGACTTAAGAGAAGTAAAATAAATGAAACTAAGAAATAAACCAGGACAAGGAAGAACAACAATAACACGCCAAGAATTAAGTGACAAAATACCAAGTAACTACAAACTAGGACCTCATGGAAGAAAAAACTCACTGAGTCATAGAAAAAAAGAAACAGCGATATACTTAGCAAGTACCTATTCATACGCATCAATACTAGAAACATATCTTCAAAAAGAACTCGAAATAAACTTAAAAACAGCATATTCCAATGAAGATCTCAAAGATTTCACAGAACAAGAAAAATATTCTTTTGTAATAATAGAACCTCAAGTAAACAAAGAAAAATCAAAAATTCAAGAATTAACAGATATAACAGAAAAACTCATACTCAAAACGCCAATAATAATACATGGAGAATTCGATGAAAATTTACTAAAAAGAAAATACAATCTAAAATCAGGAAAAAATTATAACACAATACAAAAACCCTCTCAAAATCTATCAAAAGAACTCAGAGAAAAACTAAATCAATACATTAAATAAAAAAATGACATACAAAACAGATCTGGAAAAACGAGAAAAAGCAGTAATAAACGCTATAAAAGAATCCTATGGAAAAAATGCAACAATTCTTCCAGACCCAAAATACGCAGGATTAGGATGGGGGAAATCATTCATACCATTTACGTATAATTTCACAACCCTTGAAGTATACTCAAAAGGAATAAGATCAAACAAAACCAACATAACAATCAGACCGAAGGGAAAAATAATCTTACAATCAAAAAGCATGCTAAAAAACAAAAAAATAAATCAACTAAAAAAAGCAATAGAACAAAAATCATTCATATGCGACATAATAAATAACTAATTCTTAATCATGCCAAGCTTCTTTAAAACCTCTTTATATCTCTGAAAATCATCACTTCTCTTAAACTGATCCATCTTCTCAGCAGGTAACATCTCCAACCACTTATGAAGCATCTTAACAGTATCCTTAAAAGACTCCTCTAACTCTAAAGCTTTTTGTTCTGCAACACTCTCTAAAACTTCTTCTTCCTCAGGAAAATCAGAACGACCACCAAGCCTAAGAAGCTTAAGAAACCTCTTAAAAATACCTTCACGCTCTAATTCCATAGCGTCCTCAGCAGCCTGAATATCCTCAACATCATCTTGCATGTTTTCCAACTCCCTAACGTTTTCAACCTCTCTTTCCCGAGCTCTCATTTCTATTTCCTCATCATTTGGGATCCTGCGCTGAAAAAAACTAAAAAGCTTCAAAGCCCCACTTCGCATAGAACTTTGAGATTCACCCTTCCTACTATTCAAATAATCATCCATATCTCTGTTAAATTCACCTTTATCTATCTTAACCACCCTAAACTCGACATAATAATCATATCAATTGATAATCATTACTATTTAAAAGTTTCCATAACAAAAAAATTATAAAAATGTATAATAAAAGAAAAAAATGGGGACATTGGGATTCGAACCCAAATCTGCTGGTATCTCTCACTTTAAAACGCGCTAAAACGCTAATCATCGACAAACAAGTCTCATCGCTCCAATAAAAGTACTGGAGCCAGCCATTCTAGCCAGGTTATACTATGTCCCCATCATTAACAAGAGAAACTAATTCGTTTATAAAGATTTTTGCTAAAAGTTAAAACAACTATTTATCACTAATAATTTCAACAACATCCCCAAAATTAAGGACATGATCCTTACCAACAGTTCTCTTAGTCTTAACATCAATAGCACGAATAAAACCCTTGCCCAAATCAGTATGGATCTTAAACGCAAAATCTAAAGCAGTGCTTTTTTCAGGAAGCAAAAAACAATCAGGCAAAACATTACCGTGCTGATCCTCCAATTTATTAACCCCTCCAGGAAACACAGGAATATACTTTAAAAGAGAAAAAACAGTTGCATTCAAAGAGGCCTGAACGCCTGTACCTTCAGTATTCTTATCAAGAACATCATTTTTAATAAAATCTAAACCAACCTTTTGTTTATCAGATAATGCGCCAATAACTTCAAAATGAGCATTTCCAGGAACATAATTAATTAGTTTGTGTTTATGAGCCTCTTTTAAAGCCAACTCACTCTCAGCACTACAAGGAACAATTATTTGACTAGGAAACTCATTTTTTAAACGTAAATAATTATCCATAGCACCAGGAACGTCAATCTTATTAGCAACAATAAGCATAGGTTTAGTCTTAATTCTCAAAGCCCTAGCAAACTTAAAAAGCTCATCCTCAGACCAATCCACCAAAATTTTAGCATCTAAGTCTAAATAGCTCAAAATTCCTCTAATCATATCTTCACTACTACCAAGCCCAGAAAACTGTTTATGCAACGCCTTATCAACATCAGAATTAGTCTGTTGAACCTGCCTACTAAACTTTTCCCAAGTCTTCTTTAAAATGCTCAAATACCAAAAATCAAGCTCATCTTCCATAAACTTAATATCAAGAGCAGGATCACGAGTATTAGGCTGAGCAGGCTCACCTTTTTCATTAGTACTACCAGAAACATCAATAACATGAATAAGCGCATCCGCCTGATTTAAATCATTCAAAAACTCTAAACCCATACCTTTGCCTTCATGAGCACCAGGCACAAGTCCTGCAACATCAATCATGTCAATAGCAACAAACCTTTGTCCATCAACACAATATCCAACCCGAGGATTACACTGTTTTCCAAAAAATTTATCTACGCAATCAATTCTAACAAAACCAACTCCGCTATTAGGCTTGATAGTCGCAAAAGGATAATTAGCGATTTCTACATCCATCAAAGTGCTAGCTTTAAAAAAAGTGCTTTTACCAACATTTGCTTTTCCAACAACTCCTATTATCATAAAAAAACGAAAAAACAATTTTATATATAAAAGTTAGCAAAAACCTTATATATTCTACAGCCTCAAATACATTATTCGGAGGTATGATATTTATGGCAAAGAAAAAAACAACAAAAAAAACAACGAAAAAGACACCAAAAACTGTAAAAAAAACACCGCAACCAAAACCAACAAAATCAGAGAAGCAACCAAAAAAATGTTGCGAAGCATGGACTTGGACAACACTAAGAATAGTAACAGGATTATTTTTCTTATTTATGGGATTGCCCAAATTAATAGCACTATTTTCAGCAACAAATCCCTTAGCAGGACTAGGAATCCCTATGGTATTAACATGGATAGTTGCAATAGTTGAAGTAATAGGCGGATTACTACTCGCAATAGGAATACTAAGAGTAGAAATGGGCATGCTACTAATAATTATACTGATTGTTGCTATAATCCTAACAGTTTTCAAAGGAAACTTCTTTGACGTTATGAGAGGATTATTACAACACTTGTTATACATAGCAGCAATTTTAGCAACAACATTCAAACATAAAACCTGCTAAAAAATTTGAGATTAAGGAACAATTGTTAAAGCCCCGCCATTTAGGGTGGGAATAGATTGTTTCAGTAAATTTTTTTCTTTTTTTTAAATATTCACGTAAAACAATACAAAAAACAGCTTATTATAACTAAATTTATAAACAAAAAATATCAATAAATCTAAATGACAAAAATTTGGTACTCAGTTCAAGGTGATGGGTTAGGACATGCGATAAGAAGCCATACAATAATACAAGAACTTAAAAAAAAACACACAATATTAATAACTGCCTCAGACAAGGCATACGAATATCTAAAAAACAAACACCAAAACGTACACAAAATAGAAAGCTTAAAATGGATTTATGAGAACAACACTGTAAAAATAACAAAATCCGTAAAGAACTTCTTCAAACGCATCCCATATGTTACAAAAACAAACATAAAAATTCTAAAAAAAATAATACCCGAATTCAAACCAGAAATAATAATCACAGATTTTGAACCTACAGCAAGCCAAGTAGCGCACATACTAAAAATACCAATAATAACAATAGACAACATACATTTTCTATCAGAATGTGAAATAAAATTGCCAGAAATAAAAAAAGCAGAACTAAAAAGAACAATAATTGCAATAAGATTGCTATTTCCCAAATCAGACAAATACATAATACCAACATATTACAAAACTAAATCATACAATAAAAATGTAAAGCTAGTAAACCCCATAATAAGAGACGAAATAAAACAAACAAAACCAAAAAAACATCAACACGTATTAGTATATCAAACAACACCAACAAATAAAGACATGCTAAAAGAACTAAAAAAATCAAAAAACGCATTTAAAATATATGGTATGAAGAAAAAAGGAAAACAAAAAAATCTGCAATTTATTGACTTCAACGAAAAACAGTTCATAAACGATCTAAAAAAATCAAAGTATGTGATTGTAAATGGAGGATTCACAGTAATAAGTGAAGCTTTATACTTAGGAAAACCAATTCTTGCAATACCTATAAAAAAACAAATAGAACAAGAAATAAACGGATACGCTCTAAAAAAAACAGGCTATGGCAATTGCACAAAAAAACTGACTTTTGAGGATCTTGAAAACTTCGAAAAAAATCTTGATAAATATTATAAAAAAATAGAAAAAATAAAAAATTGGAATAACGATAAAATATTTCAAGAAATAGAAAAAACCATAGAAAAACTAAAAAAACACCCTAAACAAAACACGAACAATTACAAAATATAATAATAAAACAAAAAATGAAAAAACAAACAAAAAAATCATGGATAATATCTGCGGACATGGGATATGGACACCAACGCGCTGCATACCCCTTAAAAGACATAGCAAATGAAAGAATCATAACTGCAAATTCAGATAAAATAATAAGTGAAGAAGAAAAAAAATCTTGGCGAAAAGCAAGAATATTTTATGAATCAATAAGCAAAATGAGTCAGCTTCCAATAATAGGCAAATTAAGTATGAAATTATTATTAGCAGCACAAAAAATAAATCCGTACTATCCTCTAAGGGAAGATTCCTTGCCAACGTTTCCAACATGGTATCTACAAAAAAAGATACAAAAAGGACTATCAAAAGGATTAATAGAATACATAAAAAAATCAAACCTTCCAAGCATCCACACGTTTTTCATAACTGCAATAGCTGCAAACCACCACAAACTACCAAATACATACTGTATAATATGCGATACTGATCTAAACAGAATATGGGTTCCACTAAAAAGCAAAGAAACAAGCATAAAATATTTCGTGCCCTGCAATCATGCATACAAAAGACTAGAAATGTATGGTGTTCCCAAAAAAAACATTTATCTCACAGGATTTCCTCTGCCAAAAGAATGTATTGGAGGAACTGAAAGTCCAATAACAAAAAAAGCACTATCCAGAAGACTAATAAACTTAGATCCTAATAAACACTTCTTAAACACACATAAACCCGCATTAAAAAAAGTTTTGGGAAAAGAATTTAACCTAGAAAAAAAACCAGAACCGATAATGATAACATACGTTGTGGGTGGTGCGGGAGCACAAAAAAAACTAGCTACAAAAATAATAAAAAGCTTGAAAAACAAAATATTATTAGGAGAAATGAAGTTATGCCTTGTTGCAGGAACACATCTGGATGTAAAACAATACTTTGAAGAAAAAATAAAAGAAATAGGACTTGCAGAAACCTTTAATAAAAATGTTCACATAATATTTGAATTAACAAAAAAAGACTATTTTAAAAAATTTAATGAACAATTAAACAAAACAGACATCCTGTGGACAAAGCCATCCGAATTATCATTTTACTGCGCTTTAGGAATACCTTTATTATTAAGTCCTCCTATAGGTGCCCATGAAATATACAATAAAAATTGGTTGCATTTTATAGGTGCAGGAATAGATCAATTAAAACCTGAATTCGCAGCTGACTGGATAGAAGAAGGACTCGCCAATGGATTTTATGCTAGAAAAGCATGGAATGGATTCCTAGACGCTCCAAGACTTGGCGTTTATGAAATAGAAAAAATAATTTCTGAAATAAAAAACAATTAAGGATTACTCAATCTGCTCGTATTGCCATAAAACTTGAGCATGAAAGAAGCAGTCTCGGTACTGGCTATATTAGAAAGAACAGGAATTAACTGAATAGCATCTTTGAATTCAGGTTTATACATATAATGAGGGATTTTAAGACCGTCCTCTTTTTCTTTCAAAGCCTCTCTATATCTATATATTCTAGATTTTTTTAAATTATCTATTTTAGCTTCCTTATCTTGTTTTTTAGAATACCTATAGTGTTCTATTGCTTTATCAATTGACTCACATTGAAAATCAATTAGATTCCTATAATTTCCATCTAAATTAACTTTTTCTTTAAAATAATGATTAGGCCTATATAAAAAAATAACATTATTAACAGTATCTGCAATTCCTGCTTCCACATCTTTGATGTCTGAAATACTTTTAGGTCTAAAATCCGGATATTTTCTTATGTCTGTAGAAACTTCCTCTTTTACTTGAGACGTCAAAAGGACATGCGTGTCATAATGTTTGGCAATATCTTGTTTAATACTTCTAATAAAATTACCATAAATAGCGGGTTTATAATGCAAATTATCTACACTTACAGGATGCCCTTGTAATACATCAATAATAACAAGACAGACATCATCATGTAACGCAAATTCCTGATCAACCGCGTTTAATATGTTTTCAGTATTAGGATCTCCATCATAAAAATCGATTTTTAAATCACTGCCTTTTTCAAAAGAATCTAATAACAATTCATCTTCTTCTTTTGACAATTCTTCATATAAATGAAACTTAGAAGAATCAACTCCTGAAATACTTGAAAGAATTTTAATTGCGTCTTGTCTTTTATTTTCTTCAAGCGATATATACAAAACCCTTTTGTTGTTGAGCTCGGCAACATTTTTTGCGACGTTTAAAGCAAACGTTGTTTTTCCCATTTTTGTTGCAGCAGGCACTAAAGTTATATAATTTCCTGCTAAACCATAAGTTAATAAGTCTAGTTTAGGGTACCCTGTTAAAAGGGCAGGATTTCCGTTTCTTTTTTTTGTATTTATGTAAATATTTTTAACTTCTTTTATGGCAGAATCAATAGATGTTGTGTTTCTTTCAGGTACAGATGCCAATCTTGCAAGTCTATTAATTGTCTGCTGCAAAATCTCGAATGTGTCTTTGACATTTTCATATGCCTCTTCACTTGCTTTAAGACAAGCAACGACAGTTTGTCTGCGAATCCATTTTTCATAAATAAGCGCAGAATAATAATTGGTATTGGCACCGGAAAAACTTATCTCAGATAATTTAGACAAATATTCTGCGCCGCCTACTTCTGAAATATTTTGTTTTTTATTAAGAAGTTCATAGATTGATATCTCATCTATTTGAATTTTTTTTTCTTTTATTGCCGTAGCATTATGTTCATGAATTTCAAGCATAGCAGCATATACCATTTTGTTTTGTTTTTTGTAAAAATGTTCAGGTTTTAGAATATTTTCTTCAATAATTGCATCTAAATTTTTATTATCAACCAATATTCCTGCAAGAAGTCTTTTTTCAGCTTCTTCGGACGCAGGCGGCATTTTTAAGGATTTATTAGTTTCATCAACACGGATGCTTAGAAGATTATCTTCTTTGTCTTCATTCATAAATGGTGTTAATTTCTGTTTAAATAAAAAGGTTATCATTTAATTAAATACTATATAGAAGATAATTCTTTATGATAAAAACAAAGGAAATGAAACAAATCACCACATTTAACTTTAAAATTCCATTCATAAACCTAATTCGAGCTGCTCTTCAACAATTTTGTTTTTCTTAACTAAATCAGAATCATAATTTAAAAAATCTTTATACATATAAGCTAAAGTAAAAACATCCAAAGCAGTATGCAAAAACATATGTTTCAAATCCTCATGTTTCTCTCCAAGCAAATACGCACCATAATTTAAAGGCACATCTTTGCCAGACATTTCATTTTCTTTAAAAAAAGTACTTCTAATCGCCCCGAGTATTCCACGCTCATAATCTTGAACACTACCCGAAGCATAACCCTTAAGTTCGCTAAAGGTTTTCCAATAAAGTTTTCTAAGATCTAAATGATCTTTTTTAGAAATTGACTCTCCTTCTCTAAGCAAATTCATATAATTTCGCTTAGCATATAATTTATCATCAAAGACATTCCCATTAAATGTTACAATTTTCTTAGCAGATTTTAATTTTTTATTTGTTTTTTTAAGAATTAACTTTTCATTATATGGATTTTTCACAAAATAAACATAAGCAAAAACATCATTTCCATAAAGCTTAGCAATGGAATGCGCCACAATAAGAGACCCCTGATTCAAAAAACCTGTTGTTTCACTATCATAAAAAACAACGCCTTTCATATCCTTCCTAGAAAAAGAATCATCAAATAAATCATGGTCATAAAAACTTGAAAAATCTGACAATTTGAATTTTGTTAATTCGCAATATCTTTTTATTCTTGTTTTGCTAATCTTTTCAAAACCTTTCAAATACTTAATGTTTTTTTCAATAAGTTCACTTGTCTTTTTCAATTTATACTTATTAGGTCTTCTCATTTCAATATGAGGAACGCTCAGAAGAGAGTCATACGCTTTTTTTAATGTCTCCTTATCATTCATAACTGAAATCCTATGAAAGTCATCATCTTTTTCAAAAAGCAAATCAATACTTTTATTATATGTTTCAAGAAAATCATCTCCGAAAATAATCTTCCAATTATTTCTATTACAAAGATAAATGATGCTTTCTTTATCTCCATTAGCATTATTAACAAAAAGTATTTTTTTACCTATGCTTTTTCCATCCGACCAATATTTAAAATTATTAAACTTAGAAACAGACTCATAAAAATCATTTTTAAATATGTACTGCGCAGTTTTAATTTCCAACATATCCTCAGAATCGTCAAAAACCAATCTTCCATCCGGGACAACTCTTTCTATTTTTTCTCTGCATTCTTTACTAAATAAATTTTTTGGATAAATTTTCTTAACGCCTAAATTTAAAGCTCGCTTACCATAACTAGTAAAAACTTTGTTCAAAGAACCACCAAAATTTTTAAGCTCGGAAAAATTTGACAACTCAGGGTCATATTTACTAATTATTGAAAAAGAAAAAGTTATTAATTTTTCAAGTAAAGTTGCAGCACTCTTTATAGTGCCTGGTTTGTCAGGAACAATATCGTGACCGCTCAAGAGAGGACTTATTGTGTACGCGATTAAATCACTTGGTCTTGTCAAAACAACTTTTTTTCCATTCTTTAAAATTTCAACTTTTTTTCTAGATAAAAAATTAAAAATCTTCCTGCCAAATATGTCGTTTCTTAAATGATTCTTATCAAGTTTTTCTCCAGAATACAATCTGTCTTTTAATTCGTCTCTAGCTTCATCAAATGAAACTAAATCATACAAAATTTCATAAGCAGTTTTACCAGTCAAACCAACAATTTCGGGAAATGACTTATCTAAAATGCTGCGTATATTGATGTTGTTGTTGTTTTTAATATAATTTTTTGCTCTAATTGCTTTCTTAGAATCATCTTTTATTAAATCTTTAAATGATAAAGGATACTTAATATTGTTATGCACTTCTATCAAATAATCTATGCTTATGTTGTCTCTTATAATTTTAACAACATCAGCTTCTCTAAGTCTAAAACCAAAATCATAACCGAAAATGTTCATGCCTTTGCCAAACGTTCTTTTGCCTTCAATAAGTTCTGCCCAAAACTCTACTTGACTAGCTAAATGAAAGCCATTATTGTTTAAATTCATCAAACGTTTAGTTTCTTCTAAAGTAGAAGGAGGACTATCTTTATAGATTTCAAAAAAATTATTTAATTTTTCTTTAACTTCATCAAAAGGAAAAATTGTGGTATTAGATTTTAAAGGGATCTTAAAAGCTTCTTTTTTTTTAATTAATTCTTCAATACCTCCCGAACGTTCTATAAATTTAACCAATTTTTCTTTCATAAGTTATCACATTGTTAATTTAATTTTCAACACGAGTTTTTTTATCAAAAAAAACAGATAATATGTGTTGATTAATATTACGTTTATAATTATTTTCATGCAAAATGTTTTTTATCTCATTTGCATAAACACTAATTTTCTCAAAATCACTAATTGGTTTTGTTAACATATCAAAGACATCACTAGGGAAACTATTAGAACCATGCCTATTTTTATATAATTCCTCATAAATCTGTTGACCTTGTAATGTATGATAATATTCTCCTTTATTAGGATACGACGATTTAGATTTTCCTTTAATTTTTCTTAACGGAAAGAAATTTATCAAATGAGTATTATCAATATTTTCTTCTAACAAAGAATATAATTTAGTATGCTGCTCAGAAAAAAGGTGTTTGTTTTCCAATATCATTTTAGAAGGTATTTCTTTCAAATAAGATTTTACTATGTCCTGACTCTGACAAAAGAGCAAACTTAAATAATTAGCAAAAATATAACTCTTGTTTGCTTGATTATTAAGCCACGCGGATTCTTCTTTTGCGGTTTCACTAAAAATTATATCTGGTTGACTTGATAAAAGTATGTCTTTTGAAATACCTGTTCTTTTAGAAAACTCATTTAAATAACTTAACTGAAGACTAATATCAGAATTAACTAGTAATTTAGAGATCTTTTTCCATTCATAGCTTAACTCATCCAAATCGCTTTTATTTGACAAACTATCTTTTTTCAAATAAAAAGATACTAAAGACTCTTCTTTTTTTTCATTTACATTTTTCAATCTTAATATCTTATTACTTGACACCAATATTTTTTTTATTTTGTCACCTAATTCGTTTTCTGAATATTTGTTGGCTCTTTTGTCATAGCTAATAACAACACGTCTTAAATCAGGCAATGAATCTAACAAATTTAACAAGTCATTATTAATTTTTTTTGAATAAATACTCAGTTTCTTTTCTGATTGCAAATTAAGCATGTCACTAGGACTGCTCGCTAAATAAATAGATTTAGAATCAACATTTGGCGCAATTAAATCAAGACCCAAAATCAAATTATTTACATTTTTAGGATTTTTTATTTCGATCAAATCGCTGTTTGCAGTCTCTAAAACAAAACCTGTTATTTTGTTCTCGAAATTTTTTGCAGTAAATACTAACGAATTATCTGCAACACAAAGGTAATCTTTTAAATAATTAGAATCATCGACTTTTTTTACTAATCCATAATTTAAAAGCTCTTCAATTTTCACATTTTGAGATAATAAAAAATTTCTAGTCAAATAATCTCCAGGTAAAAAACCAGAACTATCAAAAATAATTTCAGAATTATAATTCAAAGAAGAAACAAGACCAGAATATTCTTCTTTAAAATAAATTTTACAAATATCAGATAAATCTTTCAAAATCCTAGAAAAACTTGTTTTATTGGGTTTATCGTCTTTGTCTAAGTCCGCACTTTTTTTTAAATTATCTTTATAGATTGTGGGGATATTGATGCCCTTATTTGAAATAACAAGTCTTAATTCATCAACTTTAACATTTTCAAACACTCCTTCTTTTTGTAATTTCCTCAAACCCCCTATAAAATCTCTCATTATTTTCCTAGAAAAACAGCCAAATTTAAATATATTTGTCTTTTTCCCACTCAATGATGATTATAAAAAACGAGATGGTTGATGTCGATTTAGTCCCATATTACTTCTTCTTTTATAAAGAGGAACAACTGAAAAAAAATGATGGAAAAAAGCTACTAAAAGAATACTATTCGCGCTCCCAATTAAATCAAAAGAAAGTAATAAACGAAATAATAAACATTTCTTCGATAATATGTCCTGAACATAGCGATCTAAAAAAATTCGCGATAGAAACATTTTATCACAAGCTATTAATATTAAACCTAATTTCAAAACAAGCAGACATGACAGAAACATTCTCAAAAAAACCTTTATCACAATACAATCAATACTTATTTGACTCAGTAAATCCCGACTTTGAATCATACAAAAACATAAAAAAAGAAAAAATAGAACTAATACATAACATAAAATACAATAAACTAAACAAAGTTTTAGTAGAAACAAACGATCTATACAATTTATTAAAAAAAGAACAAGAAGAACAACTGACATTAAACTTTGAATAAAACATATAAATACAAGAAACACTCTAACATCATGAACAAAAACGTGCCATGGATAAAAAAATATTTACCAAATAAAACAAGTTCTGTTATAGGCCAAACGATACAAATAAATAAATTAAAACAAGCAATAAATCTACACAAAAAAGGAAAAAAAGGCATATTTTTATATGGAGGTAGAGGAAACGGAAAAACCTCTTCAGTATACGCATTAGCGGGTCAAGAAAACTACGAATTAATAGAACTAAATGCATCAGATACACGAAATAAAGACGCAATAGAATCAATACTTGGAAGTGCAAGTAAACAAATGAGTCTGTTTGGAACAAAAAAAATAATACTTATAGATGAAATAGAAGGAATTTCAGGAATGAAAGACAGAGGGGGAATACAATCAATAATCAAAATAATAAAAGAATCTTCCTTTCCCGTAATAATAATAGGACAAGACGCATATTCTGACAAAGTAAAAGCCCTAAGAAAAGAATGCGAACTAATAGAATACAAAACACCAGAAATATCCGAAATAAAACAAGTTTTAGAAAAAATTTGCAAAGAAGAGCAAATAAAATATGAAGATTGCGCACTAAAACAACTAGCAAGAACATCAGACGGAGATATAAGGGCTGCCATAAATGATTTACAAACAATAAGCACAGGAAAACAAAAAATAGAAATGAAAGACTTACAAGAAATTTCTCAAAGAAAAAACACGCAAAAAATAGAAGATGCATTAACACTAATTTTCAAAACAACAAACCCTGAAATTGCATTGTCTGCATACGATGAAATAGAAGAAGACCTAGATAAAATATTTTTATGGGTAGAAGAAAATATACCAAAACAATATTTAGAACCAGAAACAATGAACAATGCTTTTCAAAATTTAAGTTTAGCAAACGTTTTCTTTGGAAGAATAAGGAGATGGCAATATTATAGATTCTACGTATATTGCTATCAACTGCTAAGCGCTGGAATAGCATTAAGTAAAAAAGAAAAACTAACAAAAATCTCAAAATTCAAACCATCTTCTAAACTATTAAAAATATGGATAATAAATAATGCGAATGCAAAGAAAAAAGGAATAGCACAAAAACTAGCACAAAAAACGCACACAAGTCAAAAAGACGCGTTTTACAGCACAGTTCCATTCTTGCAAGCAATCTTTAAGAAAAACAAAGAAGAAGCAAACAAAATATCAAAATACCTAGACTTAACAGATGAAGAAGTTGCATGGCTAAAGACAAAATAATGTAGTGGTTAACTTCTTTGCTTATTTATAAACTAATTAGTTTCTCGTCGAAAAATATATAAATTTGTAGTGGTTAACTTCTAAAATGGCCAGTATAGTAACTAAAAAAATTAAAGGAAACGAATACTTATACTTAGTTGACTCTATACGAGAAAAAAACAAAGTTAAGCAAAAAACGATAAAATACATAGGAAAAAAAAGACCTATTCCCAAAGAAGAATTTGATTGCATGAAATTCTCATATGAAAAAAAAGATTGGGTACTTACAGATTTTAAAGATGAATTATCTTATCAGAGACACGAAGAAATGAAAAAAGCTTCAGAAGAATACAAAGAACATCTTAAATCTTTGGACAAAATATCGCGACAAAAAGAAAAACAAAGATTCCTAAGCATATTCATAGCAAACAGCAATGCAATAGAAGGATCAACAATGACAGTAAAAGAAACATCCAGATATCTCTTTGAAAACATTTCTCCTTCAGGAAGTACAAAGAAAGAAATAAACATGGCGGAAAATCTTTTAGAAGCATGGGAGTACATCGAAGAAAACAAAAAGAGAATGCCTACAGAAAAAGATTTAATGATTCTGCATGAAAAAGTCAACAAGACAATTGAAGAAGATAGAACATTAGGAAAATACAAACAATCTCAAAATTATGTTGATAATCAATACACAACATCTTACTTATTTGTAGATGAAAAAATGAAGCAGTTATTTACTTGGATAAAAAAAGCATTCAAAAAAATGAATGAATTTGAAGTGATATTTCAAAGTCATGCACAATTTGAAATAATACACCCTTTCATAGATGGAAATGGAAGGGTTGGGAGATTGTTGATGGCTTGGTTTCTGATGAATAAAGAGTTCCTTCCAATCGCAATAAGAAGCAAGAGAAGAAACAAATATATATCTGCACTCAACAACACAAGAAGAGGAAAGAAACAAGCAATAGTAAAATTTTGCTATGAAGAATATGTAACTAATTATGAAATGGCAAATTAAGGTGAAAAAATGCAACAAAAAATAACATTCAAAGACTCAATTGGAACAAAGCTTGTAGGAATATTATCAGATCCAAATCCAGAAGAAGAAAAACCAGTAATAATATGTGTTCATGGTTTTATTATTCATAAGAACAATTCTACAAACACATTTCTAAAAGAAACATTTGACATTCACAATATTGCCTCTTTTAGAATTGACCTTTACGGCCACGGAGAAAGTGGCGGGAAATTCAAGGAAATAACAATAACAAAAGCAACTGATGGGATACTCAAAGCTATAGAATTAATGAAAGAAAAAGGATACAAGAAAATAGGATTAATAGGGAGCAGTTTTGGAGGAATAAGCAGCACAATTGCAGCTTCAAAAACAAACGATTTGTTCGTTCTCGGACTAAAATGTCCTGTATCAAACTATAAAGATAAGCACTTGGAACAAAAATCAAAAGAAGAACTCAAAAATTGGAAAGAACAAGGATACATTTCTCATAAATCAAGCAGACCACAAGATGAAGAAAAACTTAACTACACGTTCTTTGAAGACTATGATGCTAATGATGGTTACAAAGCAGCAGAAAACATAGATATTCCTGTAGTAATAGTTCACGGAGCAAAAGATGTTGATGTTCCAGTAAAACAGAGCAAAAAAATATCAAAAATATTCAAGAACTGTGAGCTTCATATAATGGAAAATGCAACACATTACTTTGAGAATGAGGGAGAATTTGAAGAGATGATAAAAATAATCTCTAACTTTGTAATAAAACATGCAAAATGAACAATTTCTAAATTTAAAGTTGAAAACAAAACGAGTTTAAAATTAAAGAACCTATTTGCCCGAAAAGATGTGCTACTGTCATGTAGTGAAGATAACAACATTTATAAGTTGTTTTATATTTCCATTCAGTATGAGTAAATACATAGATGATTCAATAATTGAAAAATTCACGATTGCGAAAGAAAATAATACAAATAAATTGATGACTGGAGAAGAGTTGAAATATGCAACTTTTAATGATTTAAAGAAAAAAACAATCGGATTTTTTAACTTTGAAAAAAAGATACCTTATTCTTCTTTAAACGAACTTATTTTATCATTAAATGTGGCGGACTCAGAAAAGGATGCTGACCAAATTATTAAAGAATTGGTTGGGAAAAAAATATCTTATAAATCATCTACAAAAAAATGTGAATTACAATTTCATAAATTCAAAGATAATGATGTTGATTTTATCAAAATTACTTATACTTCTTTTAGTACAGATATTCGTCCGTGGAAAGGAGGTTATGGTTGATCTGAGATAAATTAAAAGAAAAAATAAAGAAAGAAATTAATTCTTAACATATGCTTTGTTAATAACAACATCTTCCACTGGCCAATCTTGCATGCCTTGTTTTGTTGTTGTAGAGACCTGTTCAATAGATTTAACAACATCCATTCCTTTAACAACTTTTCCAAACACAGCATATCCTTCTCTACCAGGGCCGATAGCATAATTTAAAAAGTCATTATCAACTGTGTTAATAAAAAACTGACTCGTCGCAGAATCAGGAACGCTGGTTCTTGCCATAGCAATAGTTCCTTCTAAGTTTTTCAATCCATTGTCAGACTCTAGTTTAATTGGTTGTTTGGTTTCTTTTTGAATTCCTTCCTGAGTAAAACCACCACCTTGAATCATAAACCCTTTAATTACTCTATGAAACACTAATCCATCATAAAATCCTTCATTAACATAACTCAAAAAATTTTCTACAGTATCAGGAGCAGATTCTCTATCTAATTCAATCTCAATATTGCCTTTATTGGTTTCAAGAACTACTACATTACTCATATTATTCACCTCAGAATTATTTATTTCTCCAGACTCATTTTGTTTATCTTCAGTACTACAACCAAAAACAACCAAAACCAAAAACATCATTAGTATAACAATAAATTTTTTCATACAATCCCCCCTAAAATAAAATTATAGTAAAAAATAAAAAAATTATGAAAACACTCGAGTTTACAAGTCATTTACAGTATATATTTTTAATCTTGTCGAATCTTTTACTTGAGAACTCATAGCAACTATAAAATTGATACTTGCTCTTTCGCTTATATTAATAAGATCCTTATCTGCTTCTCCATCAAACACAACTGCGTAAATGCCAGAACCAAGACTTCTGATAGTGCTTTGAAGTTCACTAACAGGGACTTTACCTAATATACTTAATTTCTCATCCAAAATATATGCGCCTCTAGTGCCTATCAAATCTTCAATTAAACTCTGAAACTTCTTCTTCTCATCTGCAGTAGCATCTTTTTTAATGCTTCTTGATTGAGATGATGAACTGCTACTGTTTGAACTTGAAGAACTTGAACTTCGTTGAGAACTATAACTGCTCTGCCTTGACTGTGGAGGTCTTCTTTGACTATTGCTTGCAGAACTACTGTTTGTGCTCCTCTGAGAATAGCTACTTGTGCTTCTTTGAGAATCAGTAGTCATTTCAAGTTTTGCTTGCTCAGAAGCAACTTTAGCTCTTAAAGCCTTATGAATTTCCTTCTTAGTCAATTCTTCTACTTCTTTTCCATCAGGAGCTCTTGTTACATAATCAATTTCAGCAACACCCATTAATTCCTGAGTTATTAAAGAACCACCTCTATCACCATCAACAAAAACAGTGATTGTTTTCTCTTTACTTAACTCAATTATTGTCTGAGGAACAGAAGTTCCATTCATTGCAATAGCATTCTTAAAACCATGCTTTAACAAGTTTAAAACGTCCGCTCTTCCTTCAACAATAATAACTTCATCGCTCTCATCAACACCGGGTCCGGCACTCAAATTTTCTCTGCCATAACTTGTAATCTCCATCATTCTTACAGAATGAGCAACTTCATCACTCAATTCTTGAGAATCTGGCATTGATTTGTCCATAAGATCTTTAAGAAGCTCTTTTGCTCTTTCAATAACTTTAGCTCTTTTGCTAACTCTAATATCTTCAATTTTATCAACTTGTAATTTCGCATTACAAGGTCCTATTCTTTGGATTATTTCTATTGCTGCTCCAACAATTGAAGTTTCTGCTTTATCAAGACTTGACGGTATTATTATTTCGCCAGAAGTCTTACCGCCTTTCACATCTACATTAACTTCAATTCTACCAATTCTTCCAGATTTTTGCAATTCTCTTAGTTCTAAATCAGCTCCTAAGAGACCTTCTGTTTGTCCAAAGATTGCACCTATTACATCCGGACGATCAACTACGCCCTCAATAAAAATTTTTGCGTGTATGATATATTTTGCTGATACTTGTGCTATTTTAGCCATTTCTTTCAATCCTCCGTTACTATATTTTAGTCATCCCTTTTAGAACAAGTTGTAGAGCCATGCAAATTACTGGCGGTTTATGATATTTCACCTTCTTTTTTCCACATAAAAACAATTTGTGAATAAATGATAATGATATTGACTTGTTCCTTTAAGGGAATTTACGACTATGATTGTAGCCCGAAACACTAACTCCCAAGCTCATTGCTCGGTCACACGAAACATAAGTTTCGGTGGTTCGTTTTTGACAAACTTTCGCCTTAAGCTCCATTGAGTACTCTCGTGTCGGGCTTTACCTGAGGAAATGAATCTCTGTATATAAATATTATGTACAAACTCCATTTATTAACTATATGGAAAATATATATCGAAACAATTTAAATATGACCCCTGATTACCGGATAAAATGCCAGATATCCAAAGACAAACAGCATACAAATGTAACATAAACACAGTTCTAGCATCAAGATATATACAACAGCAAGGTTGGGAACCAAATTACTTAGAAAAAAATGACAAAAAAATAAGCAGAGTGAACATACTAGCCGCGGTAGTATCCAAAGAAAACAACACAATAACTATAGATGACGGAACTGGCCAAATAAATCTAATGCTCTTTTCAGACCATGAAAAAGCAGAAAACATAGATGTAGCAGACATAATACTTGTGATAGGAAAACCAAGAGAATACAACAACCAAAGATACATCGTCCCAGAAATACTAAAAAAAATACAAAATACAAAATGGATACAATATAGAAAAATGGAATTAAACTTAGACATAGATAACAAAAACCATCATGATAATGAAAACACACAAGACAAACTAATAGAAAAACCATTAAAAAAACAAATACCTCCTTTAATAGAAATAAAGAAACCTGAAAATATCTCCCAAAAAATAGTAGAAACAATAAGAAAGCTAGACAAAGGAGATGGAGCAGAAATAGAACAAGTAATAGATCAAATCAAAAACTCTGATGCAGAAAAATATATAACACTTCTAATAAACGAAGGAGAAATATTCGAAGCAAGACCTGGAAAAATAAAAATTTTAGAATAAAAAAACTAATTACATACTAACTAAAAAGGAAATATTAATGGTGTAACCCAAACTTCTAGTACTGCAGCAATAAATAAAATACAAACACTAATTAACAACAAATTAGCAGTATCTAAAATAACTTTCTCAAATTTAGGCGTGCCAAAATCATGCCTAATAACTGCAACACTAATAATTCCTCCAGCTAGCGCAGCAGTAAAATAAGCTAAAATTTCAGGAATTCCATGAATTGCATACTTAAACAACCCAATACCTATAGTTGTAAAATAATTAGCAACTTTATCAAGCCCGACAAGATGCGCATAACTAGCTAAATTGCCCCTAACAAAATTTCCAATAGCAACACCAATAACAGTAGCATTCCAAGTCAAAACAAAAATAGCACCCGCGCCAAAAATAAAACTAAACAAAATCGCAAAAATTAAAACTTTAACATTATTAAAAAAAATCTTCTCAAAAATAACAAGTTGTTCCAAAATAGTATTGCCTGTAACGCTTCCCCTGATATTTTGTAAAGTTTCGGTCTGAGCACTAAAAGCAGTCTTTGCAGTTTCCCAAGGCAAAGCAGTATATATTATTGCAGTAGCAATAGTAATTCCCACAAACAAAAACATAAATGCAGCTAAAGCTTTACCATGCTCTTTTAAAATAGAACGCTCATTATCCAATTTAATATCTTTAGATTCCTCTAACTTGATAATATTATACATAAGTGGAACAGCAGCAATGGCCGTTAATGTAACTACTAAAATAGATGCATAAGCCTCAAAAACCATCAAACTCAAAATAACTGCAATAAACAAAAATAAAGCGCCAATCCAAAGAAGCCTATACTTTTTATCTTCAGCCACAACAGGATCTATGATAGATTCTAAAACCATTAAAACAAATCTAAATCTTGCATTTATAAACTTTTTGTCAACAAATAAGTCGCTACTGAAGAATTAATAAAGTTAGTTTCATTTGCAGAACATACAAATGATTTATACTTTATCAGAAAGTCAAAAAGAAATTCTTAATTCAGACAAAATAGAAAAATACGAACCATTCATGCAAATGATGCACTTATTTGAAATGGCACAACCTGTAGCCACAATAAAATTATCTATTGAGCTACTAAAAGGACTAAGCGAACAAAACGCAAATTTTTTCGAATCATTTGATAATATACCCGAAAAAGCAAAACACAACTATGAACTGGAAGTTAACGATTCAGAAATAATTATTTCCGTTCGTATTCATTAAACTTTCTTGACAAGCCCATATTTGTCCCGAATTACTTAAAACATGAAAAAATATCTTCAAAAGGTAAAGATCAGGAATCATTTACACTTTTTAGAACAGACCCAGAAGAAAACATAAAATACCTAAACTTTTTATACAATATAAAATTACCTTTAAGTGCTTCAAAAAAATTCAAAATAAATTTAGATGCAACAAATTATAACGGTCAAGGAATCTCAAAAAAAAACATGAATGATAACATAGCTTATGCAGAAGCAAAGACATATGCTTCCTTCAAAAATATAATGGACTTGCTACTTCCACAAAATAAATATTATTCAAAAGCATACGAATCAGAATTCAAAGAACCAACAAAAGCATTAGCAGAATATTACTTGAGCCAAGCATTCAATAAAAACTCTGTTTTCTAAAAAATAAACAAACAATACACATAATTTTTAAACAACTTTTATCTACCATTACAATATGAAAATTATAATAGAAAAAACAAAACAAGAAAAAGACATCGAATTCATTGGAACAGCAGAAAAACTTCTAAAAGAACTAAAAATAAACAAAGAAGAAGTAATAATAGCAAAAAACGGAAAACTCATAACGCTAGAAACAAAACTAGAAGAAAATGACGAAATAAAAATATTAAGCGTTATAAGTGGCGGATAAAAAAACAAATGAACTGTGACAAATGCAAAAAAATGGCGGTAGCAGACAACCCTAAATACTGCAAAGAACACTTCATAGAATACTTTGAAAATCAAGTCCTTGAAACAATAAAAAAATATTCTTTAATAAAAAACAAAAAAGAAAAAATATGCGTTGCAGCATCAGGAGGAAAAGACTCAGTAGCACTGCTACACATATTACATAAACATAAATTCAATATAGAAGCACTAGCAATAGATGAAGGAATAAATGGATACCGAGATAGATCATTAGAATTTCTAAAAAAATTTTGTCAAGATAAAAAAATAAAATTAACAATAAAAACATACAAAAAAGAAATAGGAAAAACAACAGACCAATTATCAAAAAAATATAAACCTGCATGTACTGTGTGTGGAACATTCAGAAGACATCTATTAGACAAACATTCTAAAAAATACAAAAAAATAGCAACAGGGCACAACTTAGACGATGAATCCCAAGCAATACTTATGAATATATACAAAGCACAAAAAAAACTTTTCGCAAGACAAGGACCTATAACTAAAGAAATTACAGAATTTACCCAAAAAATAAAACCCTTTTACTTCACAAAAGAAAAAGACATAATGATATACGCATTTCTTCTAGGACTAAACGTAGATTTTGAAGAATGTCCTTATGCTCCACTAAGTTTTAGAGCTAAAGTAAGAGATCTGCTAAATGAAGAAGAAACAAAAAATCCTGGAACAAAATTGAATATACTAAAACATTATTTAACAATAAAGAAAGATTTACAACAACACAACGAACTAAAAAAAATAGAAAAATGCTATTTATGCGGATCACCTTGCACAGGAATGATGTGTAAAGTATGTAGACTCAAACAAGAAATATAACCCAACAACAAGTCCAACTCCCTGAACATAATCACGATTTAATTTTTAGAATCCGCATCAGTCGCTTCATCTAAAATATCTGAATCCTCTTCTGAGTCATTTTCAAACTCATCTTTGTCACTAGAAGAACTTTCTACAGTATCTTCTTTTGAATCATCCCCTGCAATTTCATTAATTTGCTTATTAATTTTATCTAAAGAAAAATCTTTATTAGAATCTCCATCAATATTATCATCCACATCATTTTTTTTAGATTCTTCATCGTTCTCTAATTGAGAATTATCAGAATCGTCAAAAACACCATTTTCATTTTCCAAAACTTTGGGCCTTAAATCATCAAGCTCTTTTTCAGCACTATCAATAAGAGACTTTTTCAAACTAAGCTTCTCATCAAAATTGTTCAAAAAATCGTCTTTTTCTTTAACTTCATTAACAGAACTTTCCAATTTCTTCATTCTTTCCATAATTTGAGAATCAAATTCATTATCTTCACCATTCGCATTATAAACTTCAAGATCACCGACCTTACTTACGTCGGGTTTTTTAACATTCTTAAACAAGGCTCTAATATCTTTTTCTCCATCAACGTCAAAATATTCAAAAAACTTCTCAGCCAACTTAATTTTATAAGTTCTGCCATATTTTTCTCTAACAATATAGCCTTTGTCTTCTAATAAATGAATATGATCATAACTTGTGCTTCCTCTAATATCTTTGACTTCTGATTGCAATATAGGATTCTTATATGCAATAACCGCCAAAGTTTCCATAACAGGCCTTGGAAGCTCAGCTTCACTCACAACTTTTTGCACAATATCTGAAAAATCTTCCTTAGGATTCATCTTCCAAAAGCCATCCTCTTGAAAAATTTTAAGAGATGTATCAATAGATTCATAGTGCTTAATAAGATCATTAATTGCTTTTTTTAATTTATTTTTAGGGATTCCTGTCATTTCAATAATTTGATCCTCAGAAAGATATCTTCCAGAAGCAAATAGCAAAGCCTCAATTTTTTTCCAATCACTCATTAAAAAAGATTAAGAATCTGTATTTTTAAATCTTTTCCTCTTTTTTCTTTTTGTGTTATCCTGTAAGTATTTCCCTTCGATACCTTTTTTCGTTTTATCATTTATTAAACCTCCGCTTTCAACTTTCGTTGAAAGGCTTGTTCTGGTGTTTCCAGAACATTAAATCTAAGAGCCATGTGTGGCCTTA
>JAIPHP010000003.1 GCA_021735165.1 Candidatus Woesearchaeota archaeon | reverse complement strand
TACTCACGCCAGCAATTTTACGAACTTGATAAGTAGTTTCACCCTCGTTTTTTCGCCTAATTGTTTCCATGAGTTTCCCTCTTGTGAGTTTCATACATTGATTTAACTCTCCGTAGGGAAATAGTTTTGGGATAACACACTCTTTTAGATTAAAGGAAAATATTATAAACAAACAGTTTACCTTGAACTAACTTATGGAAAAACAAGAAATACAAGACCCTAAAAGAGAATATATAACTTTGGTTGAAAAAATTGTGCAAGCTCAAAGAGTTAAATATCCTGAAAACACAACTATTCCTCAAAGAATTCTTATTAAAATGGGTGTTGAAGAATATAAGAATATGCAAAAAAATGACTGGACTTTGAAAATAGAAGAATATGCAAAAGCATACGCAAATTTCTATGTAAGATGATTTTTCATTGATAGTTTCAGTTAATTTCTACTGGTTTCAGAAACCAATATACCTCGTTTCACATATTGAAACTATATGAATTGTGAGGTGAAAACAATGAATAAAAAATATTTAGTATTTGGAATTGCACTTATAGCTCTTCTTACAGTCGGGCTGGCTAGTGCATATGGCGGATTAGGACCAATGAATGGTGAACATCATGAAGATGTAGAAAGCATACTGGAAACTGGAACTTATGCTGATTTAGAAGCATATAGAAATGAAGTCGGGTACCCTGTGATGCACAGAGTTCAAAGCCGGGAAGACTTTGAATTAATGCAAGAGAGACATCAATGGATGGAAGAAAATGGATATGAACCTGGCGAATTTAGAGGAACTGGTGAAGGCCCGTGGGCTGGACAAGGAAAAGGTCAAGGTTTAGGAAATGGACAAGGTAGAGGCATGCATTCAGGACAAGGATTCAAAGGTCAAGGTGCTGGCTTTGGCGGATGTCCAATGCTTCAATAAACAACTTAATTTTTCATTTTTATTTTATTTTAAAAAAGATAAAAATTAACAAATAATAAAAAAGAATAAACTATTCTAAAACTATAAAAGGTGATAATTATGGCTTTGCCAGGAACATATGGCGGAATGCATTCGGGAATTGGATTCATGGGTTATGGATGGATCATACAAGTAGTAATATTCATATTGTTCTTTTTAGTGGTATTCTGGCTTCTTAAAAATCAGAGAATCGAACAAAAACCCACCACAACAGAAACTCCTCAACAGATTCTGAAAAGAAGACTAGCTTTAGGCGAGATCAATAAAAAAGAATATGAAGATCTTATGAAAGAAGTCTCAGAACCAAAACCAAGAAAGAAATGATACTATGGAGATAAGTCCAAAAAAACTCATAATTGCATTAGCACTCGTGTTTTTATTAGGAGTTGCTTTTTCAGTAGTTAACGGAATATATTACTCCGAAGAAAGTAGCACGTTGCCTTTAATTGTTTACGGAATAAGCTTTGTCTCTATAATTCTTGGAGGCGCACTCGTTGTTTTATTTCAGTGGAAACTAAACGATTTGCAGTTAAGAAAAGTTCTAAAAATACTGCCAGGTGAAGAGCGAAGAGTTGTTCGAATTTTACTTGATAACAAAGGAAGCATAGAGCAAAATAAACTTGTAGCTCTAAGTGGATACAACAAAGTCAAGATTAGCAGAATCCTCAAAGTCCTTGAACAAAGAGAAGTTATTAAAAAAACAAATCTTGGGAATACCAATCTAATCGTTCTTACAATATGATTATTTATCGAATTCTTTTTCAGCTAAAACCCTATCTTCCTCTGAGAAATAACACAAAATAACTTTCTTAATTGAATTATAATCAAAAGCACTAATAACATTATCCACTATCATTAAAGCTTCTTCCTTAGGATAACCAAAAACACCCGTGCTTATAGCAGGAAACGCAATTGATTTCAGCTTATTTTCTTCAGCCAATTTTAAAGAATTCCAATAAGAATTAGCAAGAAGTTCAGCAGGATTAGGAACAGCATCATAAATAGGACCAACAGTATGAATAACGTGTTTTGCAGGAAGATTATAACCTTTTGTAATAACTGCCTGCCCTGTATCAAGGCCGTCAACATATTCAGGTTTACTTCTTATTCGTTCGCATTCCCGAAGAAGACCCTCGCCAGCAGCTCTATGAATCGCCCCATCAACTCCTCCACCGCCATAAAGAGAACTATTAGCAGCATTAACAATAGCATCAACGTTAAGCTTAGTTATATCGCCCATAATAATCTCGATATCAATATCCACATCCATGATAAACAATGGAAATGAAATGAATTATTTAAAGATTATCTCTTTTCTTTTTTAAATAAAGAACTTATTTTACTTCCTAATTTCTTAAAAAATGGTTTTTCTCTTTCTTCCCTTAGCCGTTTCTCTTCCAGTCTTCTTTGCAGTTCTCGTTCGTAAATCAAATTTTCTTGTTCAAAAAAATCATATAAATCTACATTAAATTCTTGATTAGAATATGATAATAATTCTTTAAGTGGTTTTTCTAAATCAAAAGGTCTGTCATGTTCAAAATATAAAGAAATAATATATTTTAATACCAAAACAATGTTTTCTTCAGAAATAGACTCCATGTTCAAAATATTATTTCTATAATCAATAATTTTTTGAGTTAAAAAATAATATTTTCCATATGATTTAGTATCAAATTCCTTTGTAGTACTATGCGTATATCCGACAACCTTAGAATCATCATATTTAGAAATAAACTCTTGAAAAATATGATTATAAATCCTTGTCAAGAAATAATGTCCAGATATCTTTTTTTGCAAAGTAACCACCAATAATAACATATTTAACAATATCAGCATATAAATATTATCAGAATTTCAAAGAAAATATATAAAGAGAATAAGCAAATTAACAATTATGAGAAGAAAAAACCATAATCGAAGAAACCCTCATAAAAATAAACCCGAAAAAAATTTTCACAAAACAAAACAGAAGTTTAAAAGAAAGAAAAAAATCAGATATACCAATAAATACATCTTATATTCATTAATATTTTTAGTGGCCAGTTTAGTTATAGATTATTATTTTAATAAAGAACTTAGTACATTTAATATTCCATTGATTTGGTTGTTTGTAATAGCTTCTTTATACTTATTTGGAAAAACTACTTGGTTAGTTCTTAAAAAAATAAACAGATTAAACTTAATGTCAGATTTAAACATATGGATATTAAGAATAATATCTGCAATAGCTTCAATAATATCAATATACATACTAATCATATTCGGTTTTGCGATGTTAATAACACCAGGCACAACTTTTTCAGAATGGGTATTAGTGTTATTCCTTTTAGCATTAGCAATAATAGGTGCATTTGGAACATTCAGATTCAGAAGAAGAAAAAATATAATAGGAGTATGGCATTAAATGAAAAAAGAAAATGAAATAAAATCTACGTAGTATACTTTCAAACTAAATCAAATAAATCTCGATAGCATAAATTCAGATATCAGTCTTTTTATAACAATAATAGTGACCCTTTCAATAGGCATAGTATCTATTTACATATCTATAATGAACATAATATCTGAGAAATATTATTTGTGCACCACAATATTATTTTTACTAATCTATTTTTTAAGTCTAATTTATTATTTTTTAAGAGTTAATAAGTTAAGAAATAGTAGAAAACACGTTGCAAAACTACTTTTAGACACACACGATATAATAAAAGAAAAATTAATCTTTTATACCAATCTTCTCCAGAATTACTTCCATTAAACACCAATTCGTGAATGAGAATTGGATTAGGTTTAATCCTACAAATAGCGTTAGGATGAGCCACCATGGGCTGAATAGGTATGTTAGTACTGCGCTTAGCGTTACTAGTAAACCTATGATTAAACGCATTAAGTTTTTTTTCTTCATCATTTTATTACACCTCATACGTCGCGGTGATTGTTGTGTCCTATGGACTACAAAACTGAACCGGAAAGCAAAAGCTTTAACGCATTCGCGTTATGCTTTCCTCAAATTTTCACCAAGGCGACTGTTATTTTATTTCACTTCTTGTTCTTTGCTCTGTTTGCTTTGCTGTTGTTGTTCTTTACTATTGCTCTGCTTATTAGGAACAAAACGATTATTGCTAGTATTGCTATGCCTATTGGAGTTGTGTAGTCTGGCTTTGTTCCTGTGACTTCAAAACTTGCTCTTCTGTTGTATGTGTAGATGTTGTCATCTCCTTCATCGCTGTCTCCTTTGCTTCTTATCATTACTTTAAAATCATGCGTTTTGATTTCTGCATCGCTTGTTATGCTTACCGGGATTATTGCAATTCCTTCTTCGCCAGGTTCCAGTTCTCCTATGTAGTCTGATCTTACATCAAAGTTGAATGGTTGCGAATTTTGTTTTACTATTCTTACATCTACGCTTTCTGCTGATTCTGTTCCTGTATTTTTGACGTATATTTTTAGGTTTGAGGTTGTTCCTGCTAAGCCGCTTCCTTCTGTTTTTGTAATATCTAAGTAAGGTCTTGGTTTTACGTAAAATGGTGTTTGTTGTTCTTTTTCATATTTGTTATTGTCTAAGTCCATGTATTGAAAGTTGTAGTTTACTTTGTATATTTGTGTTTTTGCGTAGTTATCTATGTCTACAAAGAAGTTTATTTCTTTGCTCTCTCCAGGTGCTAAAATGCCAATATACTGTCTGTTGTTGTCTGTGTATGATGCTGTTATGTCTGGAGGCAATTCTAAATTAACTTCTATGCTTTTAGCGGATTTTTCTCCAGAGTTTTCTATTACAGATACGATTTTAACGTAATTGTCTCCTGGTCTTACTTCTGCGGGTTCCGTTCTCAATTGAGCTACATTCATTATTATGCCTTCTTTTTTTACAGTCATAAGAAATGTTCTTTCTCTTACTGTATTTTCTGGGTTTCCTTTGTAATACCATTGTCCTGAAAGTTTAAATTGGTATGTTCCTGCTGGTGCGTTTTGGTTTATTTTTAGTCTGTATTTTTTGTAATAATAAGCGCCTGCAATTATTTTGTTTGCCTGATCGTCTCCATCCGCATCAAATATAGTAACATATTCTTTTGTTATTGTATCTGCAGAATCTAAAACTACTTTAAATTCGTAGTCTGGGTTGTTTGTTCTATCGTCATCTGCATCTATTTCATCGTGGTATTGAACGTATAAATCTACTTGGTCTCCAGATGTTATTATTGGAGGATCAAATTGTACAGAGTCCAATATTAGATTGGCGCTCACTACTTGAGTCATTATAACCATCAACATTCCAATTATTAGTATTTGTATTGTTTTTTTCATTTTTATTTTACCTCGTATTTTTTATCTTGTAGTATTAATATCACAGGAAGGAATAGTATGCTAATGAGTAGCGTTATTGATATACCTATTGCAAGAACTATTCCTAAAGTTTTCATTGCAGGTATTATTCCAAATAATAATGCTAAAAATCCTGCGCTTGTTGTTAAAGAACTGCCGATTAGCGCTCTTATCATGTTTTTATTTAGTTCTGGTAGAATTTTTTCTTTATTGTGTTGTTTTCTTAGTAAATAGTATTCTACCGTTACGTTTATCCCATAGCTTATTCCAAGAGCCATTATCATTGCGGCTGCTACCATCGTTACTACAGTTATAGTTAGGCCTAAATATCCTGTTATTCCCAAGGTTATTATCACTGCAGTCATTATCACAACTACAGATGCAATTATTTTTTTGATAGATTTAAAATAAAATCCTAGGAATATTAGCATGAAGAGAAATGAAAATCCTGTTATGTATTGAAAGTCTTGTATTATTACTTGAAATGTTGCTTTATCTATTGAATTAAATCCTGTTATTTGTAAACTAACTCCGGGGTTTTGGTCTTGCGTAATCATAAATTCGTTTTCTAATTCTTCTACGACTTGTGCTATTGTTTCGGATGTTGCGCCTGTATCGCTTCTTATTTCTATTATTGTCATGGAATAATCTTGATTTATGAAACTGGGAGTGTTAGGATTTAAATTCATTAATTTTTGTATATCTTGATTTGATTCTGGTATAATTCCGTTGTTGACTTGCTTTACTAAATCAGGTAAATTACGCACTTGCAATATATATTCGTTTTCTCTTATTCTTTCAGAAAGTATGTCGACATATTTTAAAACGTCTGGGTCACGAACGTCGTAAGTTGGTCCTTGAGCTTTTACAAGAACATACATCATGTCTGCTCCAAATTGTGCTCGCATATCGTTCATAGTCTGAACTTCTTGTACATCCTGAGGAAGTATTTTTTCTAAACTTGGCTCTACGTTTCCTAAAAGTAAAGGTATTCCTGGCAAAGTTATAATTATAATAAGTATTAGTAAAAATAGGAATAGTGTTGGTTTTTTGCTTTGTGCAATTCCTAATTTTTGTCCTAGTTTCTCAAGTTCGTTCATTTTAATTCCTTTTTTTTCTTTATTATTTTTTTTCCTTTAAGCATGGTTCTTAGTTCTTCATTTTTTACTTTGTCTGAAGAAATTTCTTCGTGTGTTTCAGGATGTATTTCGTTAACATCGCAAAGTTGATATTCTCCTTCTATTCCAAAGTGTAGTTTTTTTCTTATTGCGTGGATTATTTTTTCTTCAATTATAAGCAATGAAGGCAATCCAAAGATACTAAGAATAAAAGCGCTACTAACACCTATCGCCATTAATAGTCCAAATCGATTCATTTCAGGCATTGCTCCTAGTAAAAATGCTAAAAATGCTAAGATAGTTGCAACTGCTGCTCCTGTCAGAGCGGTTCCTGTTTCCGTTACTGCTTTGACTGCGGATTCTTCTATTGAATTTCCTTTTTTTCTTTCATTTTTGAATTTGTTCATCATATGAATGGAATAATCTATCCCTATTCCAATAACCATTGCTGCAACGCCACCAGCAAGTGTGCTTATTGGAAGGTTCGTATATCCCATTATCCCATAGAGCCAATTAACGCTGATTGTTACTATTATTATTGGAACTAAGGCTGATGTGAATGTTCCAAACAATATCATGGTAATTAGAAATACTAGGCCTGTGGATATCCATTGAGTGTTGCTTCTATCCTGAGCTATTAGCTCTCCTAGTTTTTGTTGTATTATTGGTGTTCCTGTAACTTTTATTTCAACTCCTGGAGGTTTTCCCATACTATCAATATCGTGCAATACTTTAGTTGCTAGAAGGTTCATACGAGAATCATCTGCAGCAATATCTGTTGTTGCTAGAATCATAGTTACTGAATAATCATCGTTAATAAAATTAGAAAGCTGGTCTTTTACCTGTTGATTTGAAAGTATTTGTGCATAATAATTATCGGGAAGTTCTCTTATAGTCATATCAATTCCTTGCTGTTGCATCGCATATTCTATTATGTCAGAAGAAGCGTATGCTTGTCTTATATCGGGAGATTCTTCTATGAGTTTTTTTAAAGACTGAACATATTCTGTTACTCTTTTGTCTCGAACATCAATTACGCCTTCTGTTGCAGAACTTTCCCTGTCTACTTTTATAACAATAGCAACCATGTCTTGCCCTAAATAATTATCGCGCAAGGTATTGAATGCTTTTATTTCTTCTACTTGAGGAGGCATCATCTTTTCCATGGATGCAACAGTTCTTACGTTTTGCATTCCTGAAAATAAGATTATTGTTATTGTTAAGATTATTAGAACAGTAATATACGGATTCTTTACTTGGAATCTTGCTATTTTTTCTAATATTTTTTTGAACATTTTAACCTTTTAATACTTCTAAATTTTGGAAGTACTGTTAGTAGAAAGATGTTGTTTATAAATGATTTCGAGTACACCAAAAACAAACAAATAAATGAAAGTACCTATGAAAAAAGAGATATTTTGCAGTACTAACACCATAAAATTCTTAAGATAAAACTTAATTCTAAGAAGCACGATAAGCAAAAATAAAGAACTTTTTACCATCAAACAGGGATAAAAAAAGAAAAATATATAGATGGAGATTATTTACATAGATAGAATGGCAATACAGGATTTGGTAAGAAACATCAAAGACTTGAAAAATATTCAAGAAAGCTTGGAAGATATTACTGTTGTTAGACCCAACACCGACTGGCCTTCATATCACTCTGCCTATGAAACAGACAAAGGAACCGTAGTGACATTAGGCGCTACCAAATACTTAGTTAACTCAAATGGAAAAGTCTTGACAGAGGGAGGTCATCACATACAACACAAAAACGGAGAATTCTTCACAGGATACGCAATAGACAATCATAAAGTTGATATAAATGTCGATAAGGTAACTCAAATATTAAAAAGTAACGAATTCCAAAAAATGAAAACAGACCTTGAAAATAGAAACTGGACATCTTCAAAATATCAAGAAGAAGAGTTAAGAAAAAAATATGGGGAAAGCAATACACAAATAGCAAAAAATATCGACATAGGAATAATGTTTGAAAAAGATAATGAATTTTATCTAACCCCCGAACCTTTCAAGAATCCCCATAACAAATAATTTAAGTTAGATAACACGAAAATTCTCACATTACCATAAAATTCTTAAGCAAAAAACCACTCCAAAGCAACATGATAAGCAAAAAAATAGAAATAATGGCGCCAGCAGGCTCATACGAATCATTAAGAGCAGCAATTAATGCGGGTGCAGACTCAATATATTTTGGTGTGGAACAGATGAACATGCGCTCACGTTCAGCCAACTTCATGCTCGACGATTTACCAAAAATAGTAGAAATCTGCAAAGACAATAACGTAAAATCCTACCTTACAGTAAACACAATCGTGTACGACCACGATATGAACATGGTTAAAAGAATATGCGATGCTGCAAAAAAAGCAGAACTTACAGCAGTTATATGCATGGACATTGCAGCAATACAATACGCAAGATCAATTGGACTGGAAGTTCATATTTCAACACAAATAAACGTTTCAAATATAGAAGCAGTAAAATTCTATTCACAATTCGCAGACGTAGTAGTCTTAGCAAGGGAACTAACATTAAAGCAAATAACAACAATTTGTGAAGAAATAAAAAAACAAGATATAAGAGGACCAAAAGGAAAACTTGTAGAAATTGAAATCTTTGTCCACGGAGCATTGTGTATAGCGATAAGTGGAAAATGCCACATGTCTCTTTCAACATACAATGCAAGTGCAAATAGAGGTGCATGTCTTCAGAACTGCAGAAGAGCATACAAAGTAATAGATGAAGAAACAGGAGATGAATTAAAAATAGATAATAAATTCGTAATGTCTCCATCAGATTTATGCACACTGCCATTCTTAGACAAAATTCTTGATTCCGGAGTCTCCGTATTAAAAATTGAAGGCAGAGGAAGAAGCCCTGATTATGCTGATGAAACCGTGAAATGCTACAAAGAAGCAGTTAAAGCAATAAAAAACAACGAATTCACAAAAGAAAAAATAGAAAACTGGATGAAAAGATTAAAATCAGTTTACAACAGAGGTTTCTGGGAAGGCGGATATTACCTTGGAAAGAAAATAAATGAATGGGCAGGAGTAGAAGGTTCAAAGACCACTGTTGAAAAACACTTAGCAGGAAAAATAACAAACTATTTTGAAAAACTAGGAGTTGCATCAGCATTACTTGAAGCAAGAGAAGTAAACAAAGGCAACAACTTTATGATAACTGGTCCGACAACAGGCGTTATGAAAGGAACAATAGAAGAAATACACGCAGACGACGGAGAAGTAGAAACAGGAAAAAAGAAACAAGAAATAAGTTTCAAAGTTCCAGGCAAAGTTAGAAAAGGCGATAAATTTTTTATTATAATAGAAGAAAAATGAAACTATACTTATCATCATACAGACTTGGAAAAGAAACAGACAAATTAATAGAGATGACGCCAATTAAAAAAATAGCATACATTCCAAATGCACTAGATTTTGAAGGAGCAGACCCAAAAAGAAAACAAAAACACATAGAAAAAGACATGAACTCATTAAAAGAATTGGGACTTCAGTGCGAACTTTTAGATCTTAAACAATACTTCAATAAAGAACAAGAACTAAAACAAAAACTTAAACAAATAAAAGCAGTTTTCATAAGCGGCGGAAACACATACGTATTAAGACAAGCAATGAAACTAAGCGGAATGGATAAAATACTAAACAACATCAAAGAAAACAAAGAAAACTTTCTCTACGCAGGATACAGCGCAGCTGGATGCGTACTTTCACCTTCTCTTAAAGTATATCAAACAGTAGACAACCCGCAAACTCCATACAAAGAACAAAAAGAAATAATATGGGAAGGACTCGGCTTCATAGATTACGCATTCATGCCGCACTATGATTCAGACCATAACGAATCAGAAGATATAAACAAAGAAATAGAATACTGCAAAACAAACAGCAAACCATACAAAGCCATCAGAGACGGCGAAGTAATAATAGAAGAAAAATGAAACTAATAAAAGAAAACGAAAAAGGAAAAACATACCAAGCAAAAGGATTCAAAATACTTTACAGATATAAAGATACAGTTTCAGGAGATAATGAAATAAACGAATATGAATTAATATATTTAATAAGAGGAAGAGCAGAAATCACAATTAAAGACAAAACAGAAATACTTGAAGCTCCCGCAAAATTTGAAATACCAGAAAGAACATATCACAAAATAAAAGCAATAACAGATATTGACTTCTTAATATTCAATAAAAAAGAGTGAAACCAAAGTGGCGAAAATAGTTCATTACAGAAAAGACTGCATCGGATGTAACTCATGCGTTGAGAATTGTCCGAGCATGTGGAAAATCAACGAAAAAGACGGAAAAGCAGACCTGAAAGATTCTGAAAAGAAAGGAGACACATACGTAACAGACCTTGACCTTGCTCTTCTAGAAGAAAATGAAAAAGCAGCAAAAGACTGCCCAGTAAAAATAATAAAAATATTCAAGTAAAACTCTAACTGAGGAACTGAGCAAAGCGAACGTTCCTCCAACGTTCTGAATGGGACCTAAGACCGTAACCTTAGAACGAAAAAGCAGCAAAAGACTGCCCAGTAAAAATAATAAAAATATTCAAGTAAAACTCTAACTGAGGAACTGAGCAAAGCGAACGTTCCTCCAACGTTCTGAATGGGTTCTATGACCGTAACCATAGGTAAGAATAATAAAAATATTTAAGTAAATAATTAATTTAAATTTTTCTTGAACCAATTGACAACAATTTTGTTCAGTTCTTCTCTTTTTGGTTCCATATCATGATCTGCTCCTTGAATTATTATTTTTTCTTTTGGCTCATTTGCATTCTCATAATATGCTTCCATGCTTTCAAGCGGAACTCTTCCATCTTCTGAACCGTGTATAAAAAGTATCGGACACTTTATTTTTTTTATAGATTTAAGCACATCATATTTTTCTAAGTCTTCCCAAAAAGCAGAATTTATTTTTATTACTTCGCCAGGTCCTTTTGTTTTTATAGATATGCCTTTTTTGTCAAGAACATCCCATTTTTTTGGATTTGCAGTAACATTTTCAAAATCAGATATGCTTCCTGTGAAGACAAGAGCTTTTACATCAGGAACATAGGAAGCGACTACGGCAGTTCCAAATGATTGTGCTAGCATCCCTATCATCCCGGAATCAACAAAATCCTGAGTTTCGACAAAGCTCATTATTGCGTCAAGATCATCACATTCACGAGTTATAGTCATCTCAGAGTAATCTCCTTCACTTTCTCCTCTTCCTGAAAAGTCAAATCTATACACAATAAAACCTGCATCTGAAAGAGTTTTTGCTAATCCATCAAATAATCCGTATTCTTCTTTTGTAACCCCGAATCCATGAACTAATATGACTGCAGGATATTTCTCTTTTTTCTCAGAAGGAATTGCTTCAAGACCTGCAAGTTTCTCGCCATATTTATTAAATAGGAAGACTTTATTTTCTCTCATAAAATAACATAAATCATATTCAAATATAAATTTTTAGAAAATCATCTTAATATGTGTGGAAAGAAGACCATTATTATTCCTAAGACTAACATTATTATTCCACCTATCAATTTGCACCATTTAGCATATTTGTCCCCTACGAATTTATTTACTGCAAATACTGCTAATCCAAATATTATAAGGTCGTCTAGCATAAAGAAGAACACATATAACAAAATATACAAGTAATATGATGCTCCTGATATTTCACTTATTGCTAAAACTTGTGTAAATATTGCCGGAAGTGCTGCAGAGCATACAAATTCTAGAGAATTTACTAAAAAAGCCAATCCTACCATTCCAGCCATTGTTGCCCACGTTAGGGGAGAAGCAACTAATTGTTTCATCTTGCTCATAGTTTTTTTCTTACTTTCAGCATCACCCACTTCACATTGAATGGCGCCTTTTGTTTCTATAAAAGTCTTTATACTTGTAACTCCAAAATATAAAGCAACAAGACCCACTATTATTGTTACAGTCCGTATGTAACCAACCAATAAAAATACATTTAGCCATGCAGTCATGAATAAGAAATATAATACTCCTGATGCTAATAAGAAAGATCCAACTAAGAACCATATTTTCTTTCTATCTCTTACTTCAAGAATTAAAGATATTAAATATACCAAGACCCACATAGCGCAGGGATTCATTCCATCTACGAATCCGAGTAAAATAGAAAGAACAGGAAGACTTACATTCAGAACATCTATTTCTCCAAACATAGGTAAGTTTACTATTCTGTTGAATTCCTCAGAATCATTCTCTGGTAAAACAGTTTCATTAACCTCTTGTTCTGTTTCTTTAGTATTTTGTGCAATATAATCTTCTAGTGCTTGTCTTATCTGAACGCCTGTTGTCTCAGCACTCCCAAAACCAATTATTTCTTCATCTCCAATAAATGTTCCTGGTACTCCTAAATTTCTAAGACTAAGACCTCTCTCAACAGCCATCTGAGCATATATTTGATTTTCTTTGGAGTCACTTGTGTCATGATATATCCAATTAATCTCGGGATATTCCTGCATCAACTGCTCATTGAATGGTTTTTGTTCTTGACAATGAGGACAGCTTGGAAGATAGAAAAAGTGAACATTTAACTTTCCTACTTCTGTATTATCATTAACATCAGAACTTGCTCCTCCACTTACAATTAACAGTATTCCTATTAATATGAGTAACGGTATGAAGATCCTGTTGAATTTATCTTCAAAAACTTTATCAAAACCCGTTTTTACTTTTTTAAGCACCACTTCGTAAAATAAAACATCAAAATTATTTATATACCTTTCCATTGATTTAACATAAACCAAAATGGCTGAAATCTCCAAATTCTCAAGAATTAACGTTTATAAGTCAGTTTTACTTATCAAAATCAATTTTTTAAAGGCAAATTCTTCCATGGTTTTTTCAAAGAAATAAACATAAATTATAATATTTTTATTTATGTATAATGACTCCAATAGCAACACAAATATAAAATCCTGTTCTTTTTCAGCCATAAACGTTCTAGAACAACAATTTGGACGTTTCAAACTTTCTGAGCATGAAAACTATGGGCGAATGGTATTAATAAACCCTGTTCAGACAGAGTTGCAGGGTGATTAATCATGGAAAAGAAATTCAAAGTGAAAGGAATGCATTGCAAATCGTGCGAAATGTTAATAAAAGAAGAATTGGAGGAACTAGATTATGTAAATGTAAAAAGTATTTCTCATGATTCTGGAGAATTAAAATTAGGATTTGATGAAAACAAGGTTTCTGAAAATAAAATCAGGGCAGTGATAAAAAAAGAAGGTTATGAGGTGGAGTAATGAAAGAAACTATTTACATACCAGACATAGAATGTGATTCCTGTTCAAGAGTTCTAAAAAAAGCTTTTGACAAAGAGGATGGAATAATAAAGTATTCAATAAACGATGAATCGGCAACATTTGAATTTGATGATTCAAAGACAAGTCCTGACCACATAATCAATATAATAAAATCAAAAGGTTTTCGTGCTTCAACTCAGTCATTTGAAAGAAAAACGTTCAAAGAGAGAATAAGACATTTCAAGGAGAATCCTTCAAATTATATTGTTGAATCAAAGATAATACCATATACAATAGGAATTTTTCTTATAATTAGCATATTGGAAGTTCTTGCTTATTTTGTATTTCTAAAGAACATTCCTGATTTCTTTGTAAATTATGGTTGGTGGATATTGTATCTTAACATAAGCATAGCAACAATAGGAGTGGCTATTTGGCATGTTGTTGCTTATTTGAAGAATAAAATTACTTGCATGACAGGAATGATGATAGGAATGACCATAGGAATGCAGACAGGAATGATGATAGGTGCAGTTATAGGAGCAACTAATGGTTTCTTTGCAGGAGCAATGGTTGGAATGCTTTTAGGATGTTTGGTCGGTTGGCTTACAGGAAAATGCTGCGGCGTTATGGGAACTATGGAAGGAATGATGGCAGGACTTATGGGGGGAACTATGGGGCCTATGATTTCGATCATGATGTTTTCAGATAACCTGTTAATATTCATGCCTTTTTACATAATAATTAATGTGATAATATTAGGCGGTTTAAGCATCATGATGTATGAAGAAGTAGCAGAAGGAAAAAAACATGAAAAGAAACCTGCTGATTTCATGACACTTAGTTCAATAGCAATAATTGCAACATTTATTCTTTTAGCAATAATGATTTATGGACCTAAAAGTCCTTTAGTTAGTTTTTAAGGAGGTAAAAAAAATGAGAATTAAGAAAAATGTTTTATATTTGGTGCTTGCGATATTTGTCGTTAGCTTATTTGGTGTTGTTAGTTTGACATATGGTGCTAGCGCAGCCAAAACAAGTAGTGCTACTGGTAAAGTTGTTGCTAACACAGGAAATGGAGATATTCAGACTGTTAAATTAACTTATGAGAATTATGTCTATGTATTAGAACCTTCGGAATTAAAAGTTGGAGTTCCTGTAAGAATGGAAGTTGATCTTAAGAGCGTTGTAGGTTGTATGAAAGCTGTGAGAATTCCTGCGTTTGGTGTAAGTGAATATGTAAGCGAAGGAAACAACATCATAGAATTCACTCCTGATAAATCTGGCACATTTAATATAGCTTGCAGTATGGGTATGGGCGCTACGACTTTTGATGTGGTTGATAGTTCAGGAGAAAAAGCAGATTATGTAGAAAAGTCAAATTCTGGCACTCAAAATTCAGGAGGTGCAGGTAGCTGTGGCGCAGGTGGTTCTGGCGGATGTGGTTGTGGCGGATAAACTAATAGACTTACTGTGATTTTATACAAAAGCTATATTTTTTACTTTTGTAAATTATATAAGAGCTTGTTTTCGCTATATTAATAATGAACTATAAACATGCTAGATATATGTGTTAGATATAATTATTAAAAAAGTTATATTAAATTTTAATACTTTTAGGTATGGAGAGATAATATGAAAAAAATAGATTTGGACGTTAAGGGAATGCATTGTGCTAGTTGTGCTACTTTGATTCAAAGAGGATTCTCTAAGAAAGATGGTGTTAAATTAGCAAATGTTAATTATAGTACTGCCAAAGCAACAGTAGAATTTGATGATTCATTATTAAATGAAAATGATCTTATTAATATTGTGAAAAGTAAAGGATATGATGCTTCCTTAAGTAAGGGATTAGAAGATCCTAAAAAGCAACATATTAAAGAAATGAATCGTTTGAAAAATAAACTTTTAATTAGTTTGATTTTCGCAATTCCTGCATTTATTATTGGCATGGTGTTTATGTGGCTTAAGATCATGATTCCTTTCGAGGAGTATGTTTTGTGGCTATTGGCAACACCTATTCAGTTTTATATTGGGGCCGAATTCTATAAGGGTGCTTGGAGTGCTTTGAAAAATAAAAACGCAAATATGGATTCTTTGATTGCACTTGGAACATCTGCAGCATATTTTTATTCAGTATATTTAGTTTTGTTTGTAACGGATGGAGGGCAGTATTTTGAAACGTCAGCGATTCTTATAACATTAGTTATTCTTGGAAAATATTTGGAAGCTAGAGCTAAAGGCAAAACTAGTGATGCTATTAGCAAATTAATGAATCTCAGTCCTAAGACCGCACGAGTTTTAAGAAAAAATAGAGAAATTATTGTGAGTGTTGATGACGTCGTTCTCAAAGACATCATTCTTGTTAGACCAGGAGAAAAAATTCCTGTTGATGGAAAGATTATTTCAGGAAACACCAGTGTTGATGAGTCTATGATTACTGGAGAAAGTGTACCTATAGACAAAGCTAAAGGAGATAAGGTATTTGGCGGCACTATAAATAAACATGGCTCTTTTAGGTTTAAGGCGACAAAAATAGGAAAAGATACTACTCTTTCGCACATAATTAAATTGGTTGAAGATGCACAGGGAAGAAAAGCACCAATACAAAGATTTGCAGATAGTATTAGTTCTTATTTTGTTCCAGTAGTAATTGTTATTGCAATTGTTACTTTTTTTATTTGGTTGTTATCAGGACAAGGCTTGAGCTTTGCAATACTAACAGGAGTTTCTGTTTTAGTTATAGCGTGTCCTTGTGCTTTAGGTCTTGCCACCCCAACAAGCATCATGGTAGGTACAGGACTTGGCGCTAGAAGAGGTATTTTAATTAAAGGTGGAGATGCTCTTGAAACTGCTCATAAAATTAATTACGTTGTGTTTGATAAAACTGGAACTATAACTAAAGGAGTTCCTGAAGTTACTGATTTTAAAAGTGAATTGAAGGATGGAGAATTTTTAACAATTTTAGGAAGTATTGAAAATGAATCTGAACATCCTTTAGCAGAATCAATAGTTAGATTTGCTAAACATAAGAAAATTAAATTCAAAAGGATTTCAGGTTTTAAAGCGGTGCCCGGACATGGAGTTGAAGCTTTTGTTGGAAAGAAAAAATATTTTGCTGGAAATATGAAGTTGATGAATAAACAAAAAATTAATGTTTCTAAATATAAATCTGAAATCAATAAGCTTGAAAGTGAAGGAAAAACAGTTATGGTGCTGGCTGATAAAAAGGTTCTTGGAATTATTGCTGTTGCAGATACAATAAGGGAAACGAGTAAGAAAGCAATTCTTAGATTGCATAAAATGGGCATCAAGACATTTATGATGACAGGAGATAATAAAAGGACTGCAAAAGCAATAGCTGCTCAGGCAGGAATAAAGAATGTTTTTGCAGAGGTTTTGCCTGAAGATAAAGCAAGTTATGTAAAAAAGCTTCAGAAAAAAGGAAAGTACAAAGTTGCAATGATAGGTGATGGCATTAATGATGCTCCAGCTATTGCTCAAGCAGACATAGGTATTGCTATGGGTTCTGGAACAGATGTTGCGATGGAGACTGGAGATATAGTTTTAATGAAAGATGATCCTTTGGCAGTTCCTAGTGCTTTGCGATTAAGCAAACTTACAATGAATAAGATTAAACAAAATATGTTTTGGGCATTATTTTATAATGTGCTTGGGATTCCGATAGCTGCTGGCGTTCTTTATACGAGTACAGGTTGGCTTTTGTCACCTATTATTGCAGGTGCTGCTATGGCGATGTCTTCAGTTTCTGTGCTTACAAATAGTTTACTATTAAAGTATAAGAAATTGTAGACTTATTTTGAAAATTAATTAATTTATTTTATTTTATTAGCAAAGTGAATTTTTAGCCATGCTTTTTAAGAATTAAATGTAAATTAGAAGAGTTTATATAGTCTAGAACTAAAAATTAAATTTATGAGAAAGCATTGGTTTAAGAGAAAGTTGTATGGGTATGGTTGGTATCCTGTTTCTAAGGAAGGCTGGGTTGTTACCATTGTTGCTGTTTTGCTCATAATTGTTTTTTCTAAACTAATTGAAGTCGATTCTTTAGCTGGAATAATATATCTTGTTCTTACAGTTGTTGCATTAGTCACAATTTGTATGTTAACTGGGGAGAAAGCTAAGTGGTCTTGGGGTAAATGATGATTTTGCTTGTTTTAAATCATAAATGTTAAAAATAAAGTGTGTTTTTAGGTTTAGAATGAAGAATAAACATGTTGGTTTTATAGTCATATTCATAGCATTAGTTCTTGCATTTCTTGTGCAAACTTCTAAGATTAGAGAAGATAATTATATAGCTGCAATTGTAGAAACTCAGAACGGATCTTGTTATTTAGCAGATGGAACATGTCTTCACGGCGATAGGGATTATGCTCCTTTTATTGTTGGTTGGATAGCTGCAGGTACATTATTGATTTTGGGAGTATACTTGATATTTTTTGATAAGACTCAGCAAATGCTGGAAAAGCAAAACTTCGAGGTTAGTCAGGCTTTAAAATCTGTGAAGCGAGAAAATGAAGAAAAAGGCAAGTTTGAAGCATTTATTTCGAGTTTTGGAAAAGATGAACAAAGTGTTCTAAGAGCAGTTCATGATCAGGAAGGAATTCAGCAAAGCACTTTGAGGTATAAAACGGGGATGAGTAAAACCTCGCTTTCGTTGCTTCTTAAGAATTTGGAAGAACGAGAGATTGTAAGTAGAAGTCAAGATGGTAAAACTAATAAGGTATTTTTGAGGAAGAAGTTCTAATCATTGATCATCTTTATGATAAATATCCAAGAAAGTAATAATATCATTTTCTTTATCATATGAATAATGAAAATCGCTCCTCCGAGTCTGCTAAGAAACTAAAAGTTTCTTGAGCGCAGAAATCAAAGATTTCTGAACAGGTCGGGATACGACAAAAGCAAAGCTTTTGTGTACAATAAATGCGAAGCATTTATTTGTATTAAACCCCTTCCGCTAGCGCGCAATAAAAAAAATCACACAATTAGTTCAGATACCTGGGGAGATGTTAAAGCATGCAGACAAAAATATATTGAAAAAATGGTTAACAATACGAATTCAAAAATAGAAGAAATGGGCGAATTGTTTGATGTTATGTATTATGCAATATTAAAAAAATATTAAATCATAGTTTTATCGGAAAACTTCCGAAAAAGTTCTGCTTAAGAATTAATATGATTTGATTTTTCTTTTTTTATGGAACGCTATTTTATCGATACTTGTATTTTAAGAGATTTTTATGAAAATAGATTCGGGAGAAAAAAAGAGCCTATAGGAGACTATGCCGCTAAATTTTTTCTTTATGTCTTTTCAAATAAAAACAAATTGTTTATTTCTCAAATTTCCATAAAAGAGCTAAAAACAGATTTCTCAGAATGCCAGATTAATGATCTAATTTATCTTCTTGGAAAGTTTATTTCGTTAGATATTTTAAAACCAGAACATTATGAAATTAAAGAAGCAGATAATTTGTCAAAGGAAAGAAATATACCTTTTGCAGATTGTCTAATAGCAGTGCAGACTAGAAACAAAAAATCTGTTGCTATAACCAGAGACAGGCATTTTTTCAACAATCTTACAGATGTTTGTGATTCTCTTAAACCTGAGAATTTTTGATTTTTTTCTTGTATTTAGCAAGTATTTGTTTTCCAACAAGTTCTCTTGTTTTTTCATTTTCTTCATCTGTAGTTATTTTTCCTGCTCTGCCCTGAAGTTCCATGAATTTTTTCAGAGCTATTTCTCTTTCTATTTCTTCAAGTTTATTTCTTACCGCATCTCTTATGAATTCAGTTTTTGAGTTATAGTTGTTTTGCTTTATTGCCTTATCTATTTTTTTCATAATATTTGGCTGGAACTTTACAGTTAAGACGTCCATTGTAATACATCGTAATACTTGGTTGTTTAAATAGTTTTCTGAATATTTACCGGAAAATAATGAAAATCGCTGCTCCGAAGCTATCTCCGCCCTAAATGCACAGAAACAAAGTTTCTGGCACAACAAAAATGAACGAACAATTTTGTGTGCAATAAAAACAAAGTTTTTATTTGCATGCCAAAAATCAAAGATTTTTGAGCAGGTCGGGATACGACAAAAGCAAAGCTTTTGTGTACAATAAATGCAAAGCATTTATTTGTATTAAACCCCTTTCGCTAGCGCGCAATAAGATTACAGATAAAGAATTAGCTGAAAAAATTGATGATCTGAATAATTTTTTATTCCTTTAATTCTTTCCACATCTTTTTAAAGTATAGTCTGTAGGAGTCTGCAACTTTTTTTGATTCTATAAGGAATAAGATCGGCTCCTGAGTCCAGACCATTATTGCAGTTCTTTCTCCCTGTATGTTTGTCTCTGTTAATGGCTCAAAGTTTCGGTCGAAGAATCTTACTTGTCTGTCTTTTCCTCTGGGTATATTCGCATAATGCTTTATGGATTTGTTCATTATCATTTTCATCTTCATACCTTTTTCTCTTGACTTTAAATGAAAGTTCTTCCAGAATGTTTCTCCCATAATCTCTACAGAATGCAGCGGGGCTCCGAATACAACATAGTCTTTCTCTATTTCTATAAGCTCTTTGTAAAAAGTTCTTATTCCTTTTTTCCCTGTGTATATTTTCGCTGTCTGTTTTTCCTGTTCTTTTCTGACAATTTTTTTCAGTTCATCATATACCTTTTGTGCTTTTTTCTTTTTTGAATCAAGTTTTTTCTGCTCTTCAACAAACAGTTCAAGAAGCATATTCGGATCTGCTGCCTGAAATACTGTTCTTCCTTCTTTTATTATATGTGTTACAAGTCCTTTGTCTGAGAGTTTGCTTAGATTGTCATATACAATATTTTTGTGAAATTTAGTGTCCTTTATTATTGTGTTCGCATCTGCGCTAGTAAATTTCATAAGCGAAAGATATACCTTTGCCTCATTTTTATTGAAGCCAAGTTCAATCAACTTTTCATAGTTCATAGTAGTCATAAATTATGACAACTAATATTTAAATATTTATGTAGTTTCCACTAATTGATAATAAATGATACACACTGAATACAAGAACAGAATTGAAAATATCCTCAGAGAAGACATAGGAAGAAAACAGGCAGAAGAAAAAAGATTTGAAACCCATGGTCCAATCCTTAGTAAAGAGCTAAGCCTGGATATTTACAATAAATATTATCCTGAAGATGAAACGTGGCAGAAAGTTTATCTTAAAAATTATGAGAATGGGTGGTATTCAGCTATGATTATGGCGATGAAAAGATTAGTGGACACCAAGATACATAAAATAGTAAACACAATAAACCCTGCAGAGGTAGAAAAATTTGACATGACAAATGAAGATAGAAATTTAATCAACAGCATAAATTACAAAGTCGAAGAGGAATTTAAAATACAAGCAATGCTGACAAAAATACAGTACAACGTAAGTCTGGCAGAAAAAGAGTCAGCAATTCTTAAAGAAACAAATAATAAAATTGAGAAGATGTGCTATTATTTTTGCAGCTTAGAAGAGCCTTCAAAAGACTTATTAAAACTGGTTAAAGAAAAATATGTGGAGAGATATGACAAACTCGAGGAAATTCTCACGTCAAACGAATTTTCTAAAGCATTTCAAAAACTCTTTTACAGTGATTATTTAGATCAATAAAAAAATGGTTAAAATGAACGAACATTATGAGGATAAAAAAATAGGGTTTAGTAATTTTAAATACGAACTTGATCCTGTTGATTCAATGAAGAAATATTATTTTTTGATAGTTCAGATGCAGAATTTTATGCTGAATAATTCAACTAATTTATTTTTCTAATAATGTTTGTACTTCTTTTGTCGTTAGATGCCTATACTTTCCTTCTTTTAATTTTCCTATACCTATATTGCCTATTTTGGTTCTTACTAAGTCTTCTACGTTGTAGCCTATTCTGTGAAACATCCTTCTTATCTGCCTGTTCTTTCCTTCTTTAATTGTTACTGCTACTCGCATGAATTTTTTCCCTTCTTTTAGAATTTTTACTTCACAAGGACTTGCTTTTGCTATTCCTATGTCCAGCCCATTTTCTATCATTTTTAGTTTGCTTTCAGGTATTATTCCTTTTACTGTTGCTTCATATGTTTTTTCTTTTTCAAATCTCGGGTGCATTATTTTATTTGCGAAGTTTCCATCATTTGTAAGAATTAATAGTCCGCGACTGTTCAAATCCAGTCTTCCCACAGGTATTATTCTTTCCTTAATTTTTATTAGGTCAGTTACTTTTTTTCTGTTTTGAGGACTAAATAGCGTTGTTTCGTATCCTGGAGGTTTATTAAGTAATAAATATATTTTTTTTATTTTTTTAAGCATTTTGCCTTCTACAACTATTTCGTCTGTGCCAGGTCTTGCTTTATCTCCTAGTTTTATTATTTTGCCATTTACTGTTACTTTTCCTTGTTCTATTAGCTCTTCTGCTCTTCTTCTTGAACACAAGCCTCCATTTGCAAGCAATTTTTGTACTCTTTCTGCTTCTGCAGGAGGTTCGTCAGATTTTAACTTAGGCATTTTTTCCATATTAATATGTAGAATGAAGCTTTGTTTATATACTTTGGGAACTTACGTCCTTAAATTATATCCTCTTTTTATTAATAAGTAAACTATTGTGAATAGAGATATTGCTAAAATTGTTAAAAATAACAGTCCAAGATATATATTTCCATCTTGCACACCTATCATTCCATATCTTACTCCGTTTATCATGTAAAATATCGGATTTAGTTGTGTTATTGTTGCTATTGTTTTTGGAACCATATTTAATGTATAGAATACGCCCCCAAGAAATGTTAACGGGGTTACTATAAAATTTATGAATATGTTAAGCTGCTCGTGCGTTTTGCACCAAAGACCTATTATTATTCCCATTAATGCGAAGACAAAAGATATTAATAGAATGTATAACCCTAATATCCATATGCTGTATATGTTTACTTGTATGAATATCATCGCTATGAGTATTGCGCCTATTCCTAAAGTCAATCCTCGAAGCATTGCTGCAAATATGTATGCGAACGTGAATTGTGTATATGATATTGGTGCTATGAGAACATCTGTTATACTTCCCCACATTCTTGACATGAATAATGAACCTGAAGGATTGCTATAGGAACCATTTATGAGCACTTGTACGAATAATCCTGGAAGTATAAACAGGAAGTACGATACTCCTGCTACTTCTTTTATCCTTGCTCCTATTGCTATTCCAAATATTATGAAGTAGAACAATACAGTTATTAATTGGGGAAATATTGTATTGTTAGGCACTTTAAAAAAACGTAAAAATTCTCTTTTGAATAAAGTATAAAATGATATCCAGTTGCTAAGCTTATTTTTCATTTTTTATTAGCCTCCTGAATATATTTTCTAAGTTATCTTGATCTACGGAGAAGTTTTCTGTTTCTATTTTATTTTCTTCTAATGTTTTCAAGGCAAATCTCAAGTTCTTGTTTTGGTCTTTTTTGGGCGTTGTTATTATTAATTTTTTGTCATAATAAGTGTAATTTAATTGAGGAAATTCTTTTGGTAGCGCCTCATTTTTTTTTAGGTAGATTGTTATTATGTTTTGGCTTAGTTCATCTATTATTTTTTCTTTTTCTTCCAATTTTATTATTTTTCCTTTGTTTATTATGCATATTCTATCTGCAAGTTTTTCTGCTTCTTCTATGTAATGTGTTGTGAGGATTATTGTTATCCCTTCATTGTTCAGTTTTTTTATAAATTCCCAGAGCTCGTATCTTGAATCAACGTCTAATGCTGCTGTTGGCTCGTCAAGTATTAGTATTGATGGCTCGTGCATAAGTGCTTTTATTATACTAAATTTTCTTTTCATACCGCCGCTCAATTGGCGCATATTTACTTTTCTTTTATCCCATAAATTGAATTGTTTAAGAAGTTTTTCTGCTCTTTTTTGCGCTTGTTTTTTTGGCATTCCAAAATATCCACCTTGATAAGTAAGAAGTTCCATGACTGTGAAGTAAGGATCAAATAACAAGTCCTGAGGACTTAGTCCTATTTGTCTTCTTGCTTCTAAATATTGTTTTTCTGTATCAAAACCATTTACAAAAATTTTTCCACTTGTTTTGTTTGATAGTTGTGTTACGCAGTTTATTGTAGTTGTTTTTCCAGCACCGTTCGGACCTAAAAATCCAAATATTTCTCCTTTTTTTACGTTGAATGAAATATTATCTACCGCTATGATTGTTTCTTTTTTCTTTTCTTTGTATTCTTTTACAAGTCCTTTTATCTCTACAGAATTCATATAATTATAAGAAAAAAAGTTATTTTAAAAAAGTTGTGTATAAAACAAAAAACTCAGACTGAGCAATTAAGCTTAGCTTATAATTACTCAAATGTCACGAATGACATTAAGGAGTTTAACAATTAATCATTGTCAACTCTAGGTGCACTCACTTTGCTCGGGACCTTTCATTGCCAACTAGTCATATTCAACGTCTTAACCGTTTAATATGATTAATGTATAAAAATATATCGAATTGGGAGATAAATAATACTAATTAAGCGAACTAACTATTTATGCACTCTAATTCTGTCATTTATTGTAATAAGGTATGATAAATGGCGGAAAAGAATATTATGTTCAATACTGGATCTTACACTTACAAGATCTATAAATTCATAGTGCGTAAGAGGGCTGTGATTTCCAGTGAGATTGCTGATGAGTTTAAGGGTACTTCTCTTCAGAAGCATCATGTTTCTAGTTATTTAAAGCAATTATTGCTTAAGGATTTGATTGTTAAGAGTAAGGTTAGAGTCCAGTCTGAGAAAAGGATGTGTTCTCGTTCTTTTGTGTATGGTATTAGTGAGGATGATGTCAATAGGAAGATTGAGTCTTTTAACAAGACAGTTGATACTGATGAGCTCTTGGTTGGTATCAAGGCTAAAGTCTTTGAGATCTTTCAGAATAATAAGGCAGGGCTTACTTTAGCAGAGGTCTTCTATCAGCTTAAGGATTATCCATCTCTTGAGGATTATGGTAATTGGGATTATACTTATCAGTGTATTAGGGAGTTGTTTACTGCTGGAAAGATTAGCAGAAGTGAGTTCACTATTCCTGCTACTGAGATGATTCATGGTAGAAAACCAGGATATGTCTATGGCAGGGATGATGATGCTGTCAAGCTTAAAATATTGAATTTGATGCCTAAGGGAATTAGGACTGCGTATCTTGATATAATACATTCTAATGAGATCTTTCCAGTAGACATTCTTAAGGATAGGTATAAGCTTGATGAGGAAGTCATCAAATCTTGGATAATTTATCGATTGGTCAGCGTGAGTTGGTTGAAAGTCTTTTCCTATAAGCAAAGACGTTATTATTACAATCCTTCAAGACCAGAAGATTTAATTGCAGAACTTGTTCCTAAGATTCATCAAAAAGAGGTAGTCAAAAGCATTCTTGATAATAGTTCTCTTGGTTTTGCGTTTGAAGAACAGGCAATATTCTATTTTGTAATGTATCTGATTAAGAGGTATAAATTACAGGTTCGTCTTAATGCTGATTTTCCTAAGAAGATTCCTTCGTGGTTTAACAAAGATAGTATTCACAAATATACTGACGAGAAAGGAAAACGTTTAGTTGATGTTTGGAAGTTTGATAATGATCCAATAGATTATCTAATTTATGTCTATGATGATATCATGGATGTTCCGATTATGGGTTATGCTGTTTCTATTAAGCGAGATAAGAAAGGAAAATATCTTGGTATGGCTGGAAAAAAATACATCACTTCCATGATTGGTTGTATGTCTCAAGGTTTCTCATATGATATGAGAAAGATTCCTCAATTCAATTCTCTAAAGCCCGTTTTGATTATGAATAATCCTATGGGAATCAAATTATTTGATTGGGCAAGACAGACAGGATGTTTGTTATTATATGCGAAGAAAGTGGAGAGGATCATCGCTTATTGTAATGAAATGGGAATCAAGTACGATAAGGACAAACAAATCAAAGACTTACATGAAGAAACTATTTTGCTTGAAAGATATGAGAATCACGAAGATGTGATAGTGGGCAAATGCAAAGCCCATCATCTAGTAAAAAAACAAGTGGAGGTACGATTAGAAGATGAGACTAAAAAGCCATCTGCAATATGAAAGAGATTTTTGTAATCTCATGAAGGAACAAGGTTTCCATACAGAAAGAGTAGCTGCATCAGGCAGAAGAAAATATTCTGTCTGTGATGTTGTTTTGTTTAGTAAAACAAAGACTTTCCTTGTGGAAGTAAAAAGTACAGCTGAAGAGAAGTTCAAGATGAGAGGACTGCATGGAATAATTGAGAAAGCCAGCGAGTTTAATGTTGGTTCTTTACTCGCAGTTTATTTCAAGAGTTCACACTCGTCACAAGGTAGTGGAAAGTGGGTTTTGAAGCTACTTGATAAAGAGGTTAAGGAGGTAACGAATAATGATAGATCTGACGAAATTTAAGCCACAATTAGTAGGAGAAGGCGATTTAGGAATCTTTCTCTACAATAACGAGGGAGTATTTGTAGAGCCAAAGATAGATGGAGTTCGTATTCTATGTTTGAAACAAGGAGATGATATCAAGTTCTTTACAAGAAGTGGAGCAGACTGGACTAAAAGATTTGGAAATCTTGGAGAAGAAGTAATAAAAGGAATTCATGGAATCAATATGATACTGGATGGAGAAATAGCAGTAGTCGATAATGGAAAAATATTAAGTTCAAATTCGGTACTGCTAAAGAAACTTCCTCCTGGACAAAAGTTTGTATATTTTGTTTTTGATGTTTTACAGATAGGAGAACATTTCCTCTATAAAGATCCATTATTATCCCGAAAACAACATCTAGGTTTGATGATTGAGGAAAATAAACATCTTTCTCACGTTCCATTCTTTTGCACCAATACTATCGTTGACATACAAGAGTTTTATACAAAGATGATAAAAAAAGGAATGGAAGGAATAGTAGTAAAGAACTGCAGTCCTTATCATCCAGGCTCTCGATATAATTGGCTAAAGAAAAAACCACTTAGAACAGTAGACTTGCAAGTAATTAGTAGAAGAGAAAGAAAAGATAATCTTGGATGGATATACACATTAAATGAAGGAGAAAAACAGATAGGAACAGCAAGCTCAAAACTATATATAGAGAATGGACAAACAGTCGAGGTTGGGTATGACATGATGTATAAAAAAGAAGACAGCTATAAGTTGAGATTTCCAAAAATCTTAAGAGTGAGAGAAGATAAATGAAAAGAACTAGATTCATCAACTTTAGAGTAACTACAAAACAATACGAATTAATACAATTAAGAAAAGAATGCAAAGGATACATTTCTCTTTCTCAATTTATTAGAGATTTATTGCTAAGTGATGAGATGATAAATGAAAAAAGAATTAGAGAAATACATGAAATAATTGTTCAGAAAAAGTGAAAATCTTTCGGATAATTCTTAGAAACCTTTATCAAACACCATAAGATATCATGTATTAATGCGTATTAAAGACATCTCTTTAGAGAATAGACCTAGAGAAAGAATGGAAAAACAAGGAGTTTCTGTACTTTCAGACTCAGAACTATTAGCTGTGATTCTACAAAAAGGAACAAAAGAAGAAAACGTAATTGATATGTCCAATAGACTTATTTCTAAATATGGAGTTAATAAATTGTCTTCTTGTTCATTAAAAGAATTACAAGAGATTAAAGGCATAGGAAAAGCTAAAGCTTCTCAAATAATTGCACTATTTGAATTCAATAAAAGACACAGTTTATCTAAACAAAATGGAAAACCAATAAAATCAGCAAAAGATGTATTTGATTATGCACACCCAAAACTTAATGGAGCGGATAAAGAACACTTCATGATCTTACATCTAGATACAAGAAACAGAGTTATCAAGGATGAAATTATTTCTGTAGGTACTTTGAATAGTTCTTTGATTCATCCTCGTGAAGTCTTCAAATCTGCAATAAAAGAAAGTGCAAATTCTGTTATTCTTGTTCACAATCACCCATCAGGAGAAGCAGAACCTTCAGAAGAAGATATTAAAATTACAGACATATTGTTTAAGTCAGGAGAATTATTATCTATTAAAGTGTTGGATCATGTAATTATTGGTAATGAAGGATATTATAGTTTTAATGAGCAAACTAAGTCTTAACATTTAGTAATTCTTTTCTTCGTTCAAGTATTTGTTTTTTATCAAACCAAGATTCCTTCTCAATTTTGTTAAGCAATTCGAGAACTTTCTCATTTTTTACCCATCCTTTATTCTTCATGAACATAAGCCCATAAATCATATCTTCTGCATGATTCTTGAATAATTTAGTTGTTCCATAGTCCTGCATGTACTTTTGTATTGGCTCTGGAAGATTGCCTGCAAGCATTGATTTGGAGAAATTAATAAGTGAGAAAATTGATTCATAGCACTTATTCTTTAACGATCTGGTTCTTCCTAAATTCTGAGTTGTAAAGGATTGTGAATTTGTAATTGGATCAATTAAAAACTGGTCTTGTTTTTTGCCCAACACATAAGATAAACTTATATTTTTTAGTAGACAAGCAAAACAATATCCACATTCATCCTTATCTTTATCTGAAAATCTTGATGATCTACACGAATGAGAATCAATAAGAAGCTTTTTGTCTGGATATCCTGCTATGATCTCAGCTTTAGTTTTCATATCAAATGGGAACTTGATTTTTACATTTATATTGAACTCAGAGAAAATATGTTCTGCCAATTCAATCATTAATCGGTGGGTTGTTTTTGTAATCTCATCAGAAATGGTTGTACTGGGTTGATATTTTGTTACCCCGCATTCTGCAACAATTATTTCTTTAGCTCCAAACACATCTGCGGTGACAGCCGCGGCAGAGAGAAATAAAAATCCTCTTGTCTGTTGTAGAAATTGTCCTCCTTTCTGACTTTGGAAAATAATAAGGTCATCTCCTAAATGGAGTTTATGTTGAAGATATCTTACAACAGCACTTGTTCTATTGACTTGATTATTCACATATACAAACTTAGGGTTTTTGTATTTTTTCTTTGCATATTCTAATCCTGCTAAACTATCTAATCCTCCAGAGAATAGAACAATAACATCAGATTTTTCTGTATTTTCCTTTTGTTCTTTTTTTTCCGAAGAGGCACTATTTTTCTTTATAGATATATTTGGGTTAAAGGTTAGCAAAAAAGAAGCAAGTGTATTAACAAGGCTTCTGGTTTTCTTAGAAATGTCTGTGTTGGAGTAAATGATTGTGTCAGTAGGTAAAATATTCGTGACATCACCACTTCTCATTAGATACTCTATTTTTGAAATAGTAGATGTTATAGAAAGCAAATCCCTATGTGCAGGAGTTATCCTTCCCCTTACATAATCATTCTCTGGTGCGGTAAATCGTATTCTCAAAGAATCATCAATCTTTCTTTTATTGACAGTGGTTTGAGTAGAGATCACAACATCTTTCTTATCTAATTTATCTGGGACTTTTTTTTGATCAGAGGCGAGAAGACGTTGCTTTTTGAAATCAGAATCCCCTTCATATTCTGTGGCTTCCACTTCTACCTTTAGTTTTTCAGTGACTCTTTTCTTTAGTATCCTATTGAATTGCTTTTGTTCTGGAAACTCGTTTTGAGAAGAGATATCATCATAGATTAATTCTGCCAGTTCTTTGGCAATCTCTTTTGTAGCTGTTTGAAAAACTTTTTGTGAGCCAGTCTCCATTTGGCAATAAGCAACAGAAGGGTTTGATGATAAGACTTCATTTTCTGCATTTGATTGCATAAACCCATCAAGGCAATATTCAATAGCTGCACCCATAACTTCTTTATAGAAAAAGTGCTTGTCTATTTTCTCTCCTTTTATTTTCTGTTTAATCATGTTCAATGTAAGACCAATTAATTGTGAAATGATAAATTTCGCAATTCTATCCTGGTGTGCAGTTGTCTTTAATCCAAGTTCACTCTTTACATTAGCCCATGCAAGATCAGAAACTTCATCAACAACCATGCTCTGAACCATATTAACTGGAAACTCAACTGGACTTTTAGCAAAATAAGAATAAACAGGCTGATTCTGACTTGCAGTTTGATATTTGTTAGTTAGGTCATTCAGATTTTTTAAAACAGAATCAGCTAACTTGGTAGTATGATACACTACATCCATAGAAGGCTTACTACTTGCAACTAAAGCAGCTGCTCCTGCAATTGGTGCTACAAAAGCAACTCCTGCACCACTACCCCCTCCACTAACAATTGCTCCAGATCCTGCACTAACAGCACCTCCAGATGAAACAATAGCTGTTTCTCCTGCTTGCATGCCTGCAGAGATAGAAGCACCAATACTCTTTAATTTACTGCCTCTCTTTCGTCCAGCCAATGACTTAAATGTAGAGCCAGTACGTGATCCCATTATACATTCACCTCAAAAAACTTCAGAGCACCTTTCTGAGGAATTGGTTCGATTCGCTCTACATCTTCCAATATGAATCCAAAAAGAGGATGTCCAAACCCATAAAATCCTGCTCGGTGTTTAGAATTATCTTTCATAAATTGGTCTTCAGAATAATACTCCTTAACATCAACTATTGTTGCCTTCCCAACAATAACACCAGTAACCAAAGAAGAAGGATCAATCCCTAACTCTTCACAAGCTTCTTTATCAATGGTTTTGGAAGCATGAATATAGAACTCTCCTCGAAACTCAGTATTCCATCTCCTAGTCTCAATTGTTTTCTTACCTTGTAAAATCAATTCAGCCCATGGTTGTTTTAATGATAATGCAAAAGCCATCTTATTTCTTCACCTTCTTCTTACCGTACTTTTCTTTTTTATCAGCAACAGCCATAGCAGAACCGTCTTGAGTTAGATACTTTGAAAGAGTTTTCTCTTCTTCTTTTAGTCTATTGTAAACTTTCTTTAGCATATAGTCTTTAACTACAGAAGCAAATACTTTATCATCATTTATTTTTCTAAAGATGTCTTCATTTTGTTCCATCCTATCAATTAACTTATTCATGAATTGGTCATCAAATCCAAACTTGAAGTTTTCAATATTATTTACTTCGGCACTACTTTTTAGCTTTTGATCTTCAACTAGCTCAGCTTCAATTTGATCAAAGAACAATTTATCTGCTTCAGTAAAGTCAGTTCCAAACCTATCGTTTAATACTTCGATTAATTCGGATAGTTTGGCTTTCTCTTCTTTGTCTTTTCTTATTCCTGCTTCTTTTGCAGAGTTTAACTCTCCAACTTTTCCTTTTTCAAGTTTAATATGACTTTCTTTGATTTTTTGTAGTCTATAATATTCCAAGGCAACTTCATCATTTAGTTTGAATTGTTCTCCTAGTTGTCTTTTTGGAAGTTTGTTCAAAAGAAGTTTACCGTATGCAAATAGTTTTTCAAGTTCAGCATCATTAAAAGGCATTATCTGAGCCAAGAAGGCATAAGTTCTAATAAACACAGTAAGTGTGTGTTTGAAATCTTCTTTATCATCTTCACCGCTAATTCCTTTATATCTATCAACTGCAGGATCAATAAATCTATTTAATTGAGCATTATCTCTTACAGTATATCGCTCTTTTGGTTTAAAGAAGAACTTAGCAAAACTATCTATTTCTGAATTTGTATAAACTCTTGTTTGATCTAGTTTTGTCTTAAGATCATATAACCTATTAGGATTTGTTGGTTCATCAATAGTTGTAATTTCATAGTAAGGTTGGAATGATTCAATAATTTCCTCTTCTGTATTTGCAAAATCGAGGATGAAAGTATCTTCTTTTCCTGAACAAACTCTATTTAATCTAGATAATGTTTGAACAGCTTTCACACCAGATAATTTTTTATCAACATACATAGTATGGAGTAATGGTTGATCAAATCCAGTCTGATATTTTTCTGCAACTAAAAGAATTTGATATTCACTAGTATTAAACTTATCAGGCAATTCTTTTTCTTTAAAACCATTCATAATAGTTTCTTTAAACTCGTTACCGAATTCATCTTTAACAATCCCTGAAAATGCGACAAGTGTTTTAATATTGCTATATCCTTTTTCTTTGATATATTTATTGAACTCTTGATAGTATCTTACTGCATGAAGTCTAGAGGCTGTTACAACCATTGCTTTTGCTTTACCTCCAATTTTATGCATTACAACTTGTCTAAAATGTTCCACCATAACTTCGGTTTTTTGTGATAAATTATGAGGGTGTAAAGTTAAGAACCTTGCTATTGCTCGTGCAGCTTTCTTTTTATTTATCTTAGGATCATCTTCAATTTCTTTAGATAATTTGAAATAAGTTTTGTATGTTGTAAAATTCTTTAATATATCAATAATAAATCCCTCTTCAATTGCTTGTCGCATAGAGTAAAGATGGAAAGGATATGGTTTCTTATTTTTCTTATGACCAAATACTTCTAATGTTTTATTTTTAGGAGTGGCAGTAAATGCAAAGAAACTTAGATTATCTTGCTTTCCTCTCGCTTCCATAGATTTCCTGATTTCATCTTCTGCAAGATCTTCAGCTTCTTCAGTTAAAGTATTCAATGCTTTTTCAGAGTCTTTTATAGAAAGAACTTCTTTCATCTTTTTAGAAGATTCTCCACCTTGAGAAGAATGAGCTTCATCTACAATAACAGCATATTTTCTCTTAGGTAATTTACCAATTTTATCAAGAACAAATGGAAACTTTTGCAATGTTGTAATGATAATTGGAATACCTTTTGTAAGCGATTCAGCTAATTGAGTTGAATTCTTATCAATCTTTTGAACAACTCCTTGTTTATGTTCAAACTGATAAATTGTATCTTGTAATTGTTTATCAAGAACAGTTCTATCAGTAACAACAATAACACTATTGAATACAGCCTTATCTTCTTTATTATGAAGACTTGCTAACCTATAAGCTAACCAGGCAATAGAATTAGATTTACCACTTCCTGCAGAATGTTGAATTAAATAATTAATACCTGCACCTTTTGACTTTACATCTTGAGTTAGTTTTCTTACAGAATCTAATTGATGGTATCTAGGAAAAATCATCTTTTCTTTTTTTATAGTTTTACCTTCTATCTTGTAGGTTTCAGTTTGTAAATGAACAAATTTCTGTAATATATCCATCCAACTATCTTTAGACCAAACATACTCCCAAAGATAAGCAGTTTTGTATCCATCAGGATTTAAGGGATTACCTGCACCATTATTATCTCCTTGATTAAAAGGCAAATATCTAGTTCTCTTACCTTCAAGTTTAGTTGTCATAAACACTTCATCAGTATCAATAGCAAAATGAACTAAGGTTCTTCTCTTAAATTGAAAAATTAATTCATTAGGATCTCTATCTTCAATATATTGCCTTTCAGCATTAGATACATTCTGACCTGTGAACTGATTTTTAAGTTCAGCTGTAGCAACAGGAATACCATTAATAGATAAAACTAAATCTAAGGAAAGATCAGGATTATTAGGAGAGTGATGAACTTGTCGTGTAACTTTTAAGAGATTATTCTTATATCTTTTAGCATCATCAAGATTTAATTTAGTCTCAGGCTTAAAAAAAGCTAATTTGTATTTTACTCCATAATCGGTAAACCCATTTCGGAGTACATCTAAAATATCTCTAGACTGTAATTCTTGCGTTAATCTAAATAGAACTTTCTCTTCAACATCATTACCATGAACCTCAAGAGATTTCTTCCACTCATTAGGTTGAGTTTTTTGTAAAAAATTGAATAAATCATTCTTGAATATTGCTGTCTCTGAATCAAAATCCTTAGGATCTCCTTCTTCATACCCTCCTGAGTTTACAAGAGAGTCAACGATTGCCTCCTCAAAATCACTTTCTTTAGTTTTTGCCATTATGATGCCTCCTTAAATATTATCTTTTTAGTCTAATAAATTTTGAACCTTTATTACGTTTAATCTCGAACTTTTCCGCAATTCTTATTTTTACGTTTTGCTGAACATCTTGAGTATTTTTGAATCTATCATTTGATTCTTTGATTTTTTTAATTTCATCCTTATTCTTTATTTCTTCAACTTGCACTACTAAAGGTTGTTTTATTTTCTCATAGCCTTCTTTATATTGCTCTAATGTGAAGCTTTCCTTTTCAAACAATAAACTTTCCTCGATATTTGTTGCATACAAGAAAATTTTAGAATCATTAATTTTAAACGAAGCTGTAAGCCATTCTTGTCTATCCCATTGAATATCAGGAATCCTATATATTTCTCTACCAATATCAGAATTATAAAACAACACGTATTCTTTATTTTTCTTTATTATTTTCTTCAAATCAGAATATAGATCTTTTACAATAATTTCTTTATCAATTTTGGCATTAAAAGTTTCATTTATTTTTGTTAATATATTTTTTCGTTTACTGATAACTTGATCTCTTCCAAAGTGCTGACCTGAACTTCTATCTAAAGCGACAGTTTTGTCAAAAGATTCTAAAAACCAATCTTTATCAAATAATTTGTATTGACCAAAGAAATTTTTAACTTTATAACCATTGTCTAATTCAACATAATTAAAGATCTTTTTGAGAATCTCTTGATTTTTATCCCAATTAGATTTACAGTCTGAAATAAAATTATTCACATACTTTTTCACTAAAGGAGTTTCAGCAATATATTTTTTCTTATTCTTCTTTAAAATTTTAATTTTATTGTCAATTTCCTTAATGGCTTTCTTTTTAAAATCATTTAACTGCTTAGAATCATATTCAAAATATTTATTTATATATTCTGCAGACAAATCATTTAATGCATTTTTAAGATCATTAACATTATGTTTGGAGAAATGTTCATCACCATATTGATTTAAATCTAGAGTCTCATCGAGTTTATATTGATAGAATGAAAGCAATGATTTATACTTGTTAAAATTAAATGATGCAATAGCTTGAGCCCCGCCTTCAAACCAGTCGTAATTTAAAAAATCTAATTTATCAAATCTCTCATAAGAGTAAAATTGGTCTTTAAAACTTTTAATATTAAATATCTTTAATGCCACTTCAAAAAAATCTTTTGAAAGTTCATTTCTATTAATTTCATATAAAATTAAATAGAATAATTCAGACAGTTTATTCCAAAGAAATGATTTTAGTTCTGATATTGCATTCAATTTTCTATCTGCTAAATCCAAATTTTTCTTTTCATCTCCAGATATGTCTTTTTTATATTTTAAATTATAATAATTATCTAGGAAATCTTGTCCATGTATGTGATTATAATGCTCTAAAACTTTAACCATCGATCCCAATTGTTCTAGAAGATATCTTTTCTTTGATTTTATAGCAAGATCCAAATAAATAGTTTGCTTGCTTAAAGAAAATAAGTTGTTGATAGTATTAACAATTAGACTTTCATAACTCTTAATCCAATCTAGGTCTGTTGATTTTTCATATAAATCAATATATCTTATATCATTAAATGATTTAATTCTAAGACCATCAGAATTAATATTTTTATCAAATTCTTTTACTTTCTCAAAACTATGAATTGATAAAGATGAATATATATTTTGAAGATTTATAACAACCCTTAGCTCATTGAAATTGTCCCACATTAAATCATAAAGAGAATTTCTTAATTTTCTAAAGAATTTAGGATTCTCTATTTTTTTAAGTTGCCTAAAAAAATCATCAAAGATATAATTATTACTGGATTTTAGAGTAATTCTACCAACCTCTTTTACAAATTCTATTTCTTCGATAAAATCACTACTTGTAGTTTCAATATAAGTTAGGTTCTTTAGAAAATCATCTAATGATTTGAATTCTGTTCGAGTGTGAGTTTGATATTTGGTTTCTGACCGTTTGGTCTTTTTTAATTCTGATTTAAACTTTCTAATAAGTTGTCCATAAAACCAGTTTCTACTGAGATTTTTAACAAACAAAAAGATTACAAAGACCGACCAAGCAAATAATATGATGAAAAGAGTTCCTAATAACACATCCAAATATTCCCATTCAAACACATAAAAACTAAATGTAATAATAAATGAAATCAAATAAAATATTAGATAACTAATCAGAAATTTTGATTTAATATAATAATTATAAAATAAATCTTGACGTACTTCTTTAGTTAAACTGCTTGAAATAGAAATTAAAGTAACTAAAATACCCAATATTGTGAAATAAAGTAGAAGACTATTTTCAGGAGAAATTAAATATCCTAAATCCGTAATTACTTTAATTATCAAATTCATTTCTTTTTCTCCTCTATTTGTTCAACTGTAATGAATGGCAAACCCCTCTTTACATTAAGTGCTTCATAGATCTTATTTTTATCGAGTATTAAAAAGAAATAAGCTCCAACAACAAGCATGACGGCATATTTTAAGGTTTCAGGATCAAAAAATCCATTAACTATAATTGATTTAATATAATACCCTAACAAATTAATGCCTGTAATAATTAATGTAATCCAAAGTATGCAAGATATTAAAATTAAAAATCCTAACTTTAAATAATTCCAAAGATTGATTTTTACTTTTACTGGTGGCAGAGGTTTAACTTTATCAGTCATTTTTTACCCTCCCAAGCCAAAGGTTGACCGCAATTAGGACAAGAATACATTTCTTTAGTAACGGGATAATTGCATCTAGGACATTTATATTTGTCTTTACTTAAAAGCCATCCAAGTAATGCCATGCCTCCTATCGCCAGAAGTATATTTTTATCTTCTTTATTCATGCGTCACCTTTATTTTTCCAGTCACAGCCTCAGAAATAAGAGCTTCCTTGTACTCCTCTAAAAGCCCAATCTCTTTCTGAATCTTTTCTATGGATTTATCTATTTGTGATGTTTCTTGATCTAAAAATTTAACAATCTCTTTCTGTTCAGAGATAGGAGGTTGAGTATAAGGCATATTCTCGAATACATTTTGATATAAATGGGAAATAGTAGTGCCTTTCTTTTCAAAATTAATAAATTCAGTAAATATAGTTGAATTTAAAACCCAATACATATACTCAGTAATATAATCTTCATTCTTTGGTCTTGTAACAAAAACGCCACTATTCAAACAAGCTTTACCATTTAAATTTTTTACAATTGCAATTTTACCAATTGTTCCATCTTTAGTAATTACAAGATCTTTTTCTTTCAATTGGATGAATTTATCCATCGCCCATCTTTCTTCACCAACATGATAACAACTATTCCAATTGATTTCCCCCTCTTTAAAGTCGGTTCCTGTAACACAATAAGGACCTTCATCAACAAACTCATCAGTTTTTAATGCTTGCCAACCTATTCTGCCTTTAATATAGGTATTATATTTAAGTTTCTTAATAATCCAATGCTTCGGAAATTTTCCAATCCAAGTTATATTAGACTCTTTTAATTCAACAGTTCTATTCAAACCTTTAGTAATAACTTGATTGATAAGAGATATTCGCTGTGCTTTAAGAAGTTCTATAAGTTCTTTTTTCTTATGTACAAATTCTTTAATTCTTTCTGATTTCGAATCTAAGAAATCAACAATTTTTTTCTGCTCATCTATGTTTCCAAAAGTAACATGGAAATCCTTAAACATTGGCAATCTTAAAGAATCAACAGTTGATTTAGCGTTATTTCTTGCAATTTCTTTACGCAGATTTTCTTTAAGGAAATAATAAAAATATCTTCCATTTACATCTTTGAAATTTTTTATTCCATATACTCTTTGATGATAATCAAATTTGCCATTAATATAATGAAATACTTTACCTACGCCTACCCCATCTCCTGCAGTTAATACTGCCTCACCGTCAAATGAATATGAACTAATTTTCTCCACAGTCTGTGACCTAACAAAAAAAGGATATTTTCCATCATCTTCACGATCAACTGTATCTTTATCGCCTGTTTTAATGTCTGCAATATACTTTAATTTCTTAACTTGCCAACTCTTTGGAATTTTTCCAATCCAGTCAATACCACTGTCTTTGTATTCAGAGTAGGTGTTCATTCAACAACCTCCTCGATCATGTCTTTTGTTTCTTCTTCTAAAGCAAGAATATCTTTCTTGATTTCTGCCAAACTTCGAAGAGGTTTGTATTCATAGAAATATTTAGTAAAATTAATCTCATACCCTTTCTTGGTTTTTGATTCGTCAACCCAAGCATCAGGAACATGAGGCTTTACTTCTTTCTCAATATATTCATTAATGTCTTGCGTCAATGGTATTATTTCAGTATCTCTTAATGAGCTGTCAGGTTTTGGATTGCCATTCTTATCAGTAACTGGTTTTCCATCTTTCATTAATGGTCTTTCTACAGTAACTTGCCAATAACCAAGATCATCATTATCAAAAAGTTTACAGAATTTCCCATTCTTAAAATCACCATAAAGGGAAGTAATTTCTGAAACTTTGTCAACTTCATGTCTTTTACTTCCAAGACTCTTTTTCATCTTAGAATAAAATTTGTCTGATGTAGCATTAATTAATTGAACTTTCCCCTTTCTATAAATAGATTTTTTATTTGAAATAATCCAAATATATGTATTAATTCCTGTGTTATAGAATAGTTGATCAGGTAAAGCTATAACTGCTTCAAGCCAATCATTTTCAATAATCCAACGTCTTATTTCTGTTTCTCCTGAACCTGCACTTCCAGTAAATAGGGGAGACCCATTAAACACAATAGCAATTCGAGAACCAGTCGGTTTCATCTTTGAAATCATGTGTTGTAAAAATAACAATGAACCATCAGAAATACGAGGCAACCCAGCACCAAATCTTCCTGCATGACCTCTGTTTCCATGTTCATCTTTTACATGCTTAGCATATTTCTTCCAATCAACTCCGAATGGAGGATTTGAAAGCATATAATCAAATTTGCTAAACTCTAATCCATCATGCGTAAATGTATTTCCATATTTTATATTTGCAGTATTTTGACCTTTAATAACCATATCAGATTTACAGATAGCATAAGACTCAGGATTAATTTCTTGACCAAAGACTTCCAAACGAGCATCTGGGTTTAATTCTCTTAAATGTTCTTCTGAAACTGAAAGCATTCCTCCAGTACCACAAGCAGGATCGTAAAGGGTTTTGGTAACTCCTTTCTTAGTCAGAATATCTCTGTCGTTCAAGAAAAGAATATTTACCATTAGTCTAATTACTTCTCTGGGTGTAAAGTGCTCTCCAGCAGTTTCATTAGATATCTCTGAGAATTTTCTGATAAGTTCTTCGAAAGCATACCCCATTTCAATATTACTTATTTTGTTAGGATGTAAATCAACTTCTGAGAATCTTTTAACAATCATATAAAGCAAATTCGCATCATCGAGCTTACCTATTTCTTTGTCAAAGTCAAAATACTCCATTATACTTCTTGCATCTTCAGAAAATCCGTTGATATAATTTCTTAGATTTGAAGCAATATTATCAGGATCTGCTACTAGTTTTTCAAAATCAAACTTACTTTTGTTATGAAAATTTAATCCTGCAATTTTGTTGAGAATTGGATCTGCATTTTTAATATTCATTCCTTTTATTTTTGGAAGATAATCAAGCACTTTCTTTTTTGTTGGTTCTATAACACAATCAAGTCTTCTTAAAACCGTGAAAGGTAAGACTACTTTTCCGTAATCTGATTGTTTATAATCTCCTCTTAAGAGATCTGCTACACTCCATATGAAGTTTGCTAATTCTGTAATATTTGCCATTATTATTCTTCCCCCTCTGTTCTCTTCTTAGATAGTGAAACTTCATTCATTTTTATTTGCTCCTTTATTTACACTTTTCTTGACTTTCTTCTGAACGTCTTTTATGCTTTCTAGATATGCTTTTTCAACTGGGGATAATGTTTTTACTTGGTATTTTTTGTATTCTTTTTCTGCTTTTTCCACTGCTTTCTTATGAGTGATCTTCCCTGCATCAGTTAAGACGTCTTTGTCAAATGTCTGAATTAGACGATCTAATTGTATAATCCAATCTTTCATATGCATTGGTTCTTGATTCATTGCTTTGACTTCTGCCAGATCAAAGAATGCAGATACTATATTATTAAGCACTTTCAATTCTTTTTTTGAAAGGTAGTTCTTTGCAATAACCACATCAGATTTGATAGGAAAGTCTCCTTTAAAAGAAGTCAAACCCATAAATTCTTTTTCTGCATCTGCACGATTATAGATTGTCTCAGGAGCAGTATTTCCATGACTTGCATAGTGAAGTTTATTTTGCACAACTTTAAAGAAATCAATTGATTCTGCTGATTTTGGATCATAATCTGTGCTTGTTGCATATAAGTCAAGAACTTGGCGATATAATACTTTCTCACTTGAACGAATATCTTTGATACGGTCAAGTAATTCTTTCCAATAATTACCTCCACCAAGCTTTTTTAGACGCTCATCATCCATAGTAAAACCTTTTACTATGAATTCATGCAATCTTGCTGTTGCCCATTGACGAAATTTAGTTGCAATTTTAGATTTAATTCTGTAACCTAAAGAAATAATAAGATCAAGATTGTAATGCTTAGTTTTATACTTTTTTCCATCATTAGCAGTATGTAAGAAATCCTTACATACTGAATTTTCATCCAATTCACCTTCATCAAAAAGATTTCTAATATGCATTGTTATATTAGGTCTAGTTGTTCTAAAAAGATCAGCTAATTGGGCTTGTGTGAGCCATACAGTTTCATCTTCGATCTTTACTGCAATATTAGGTAACCCTTTTTCAGTTTCATAGATGACAATTTTATTATTATCTGTATTCCGTGCCATTATTATTCTTCCCCCTCAGTTCTCTTCTTAGATAGTGAAATCCTATAATCAGTTTCAGTTGAAGTCTTGTCAATTACTTCCTGATCAACTTGTTTTTTTAGGATAAGTGAGTTTAATCTAGGATACGAAATCATGCTGATTTCATCATATAATCCTTTATCTTTTATGAGTTTTATAAACTCTGCTTTGTCTTCTGGATAAACAACTTTGTCATATGATTTAACAGATGCTTTCTTATTAGAACCATAGACTACATCAACTTCTTTCTGTTTTGCAAACTCAATAAGCTTAATCTTCAATTCTTCTTTTTTCTTTTTAGCTTCTTTCTCAGTAAAGTCCGCTTCAGCATAATCATTAACCAATTGCACACCGAAGTCATCAGTAAATTCTTCAGCAGATTTAAACTCAAGTTCTGCTTCATGCTTAAAAGAAGGACACATTGATTTATACACGCAATAATTGCATAGTGCAGTCACATTAGTAGGATACTCAGTACAGGATTCAATATCTTTAATTTGAGAAACAACTTCGGAATGTAATTTCTCCAACTGTTCGTCAGTCCTTGAAGAAATAGCTTCTTTATCAAAAGCAAGCATATGCCAAAGCAAAACCACTTTCTTTGCATCTTTGTATTTATCTTTTACCCAGATTGAATACATTGCAAGTTGTCTATCTTCGTCTGCTTCTTCTTGATCTTTCATTCGTGAATTAGTTTTATAGTCACAGACATAATAGGTATCTCTCACACAAGCCAACTTATCTATTCTTACATGATACTGGTTTCCATCAGATAAAGTCATTCTGTCTTGAGTCTCTAAACCAAGAACAGTCATTTGATTAAAAGGTTGATAATGATCATAATACATAGAGATATACTTCTCTCCCATCAAACGATAATTCTCTGAACTCAACTCCTCCTTAACAATTAGGATTTCATCAGTCCACTCTTTAGACCAAAGATCATTAAAAAAAGAGATTAGATCTTCTTTACTGTTCTGTTTCTCAAACTTCAGATCATTATACAACTTCTCCAAACTACGATGAACAAGATCTCCCATAAAGCATTCAACAGTTGTCGGAACATCTACTTTGACCTTATCAATATATTGGAGTTTGTACTTGTATTTACATTGTTCAAAAGTTGAAATCCGAGAGTGGGAATAGCAAGTCATTTCAACTCTTTCCTCTTCTTCTTTAGATCAAGATAGTTCTTTTCACTAACTACTTTATCTCCTGTCTTTAGTTCAAGATTCTTTCTTGCATCTCCAGCTATCTTTCCACCTTCTTTAGCTGCAAGTTTATTTTCTACAAAACCTTGAGCATCTTTCTTCTTTGCAATCTCAGTAGTTGATGCTTCTCCAAGCATGTTAAAGATAAGCTCAAGATCAGTCATATGATCACGAAGGTTCTGATTCTTGAATTTTGGATCAAGACCTTTGACTTTCTTATGATCTTTAATTCCAACACCAAAAGTTGCTTTAGATATTTCATTAGTAAGGATGGCATATTCTCTTTTTTCTTCAATTCCTCTGTTGCTCCATTCTTCAGTCAATGCTTGACGAACTGCAATCCCTCGAAGTCTTTTGTCAATCCAATCTTTAGGATATCCTTTAAGTTCATAATACTCTTTAGCTCTATCTTGAGCAAGTTCAGGATTCTCTATTTCTTGAATTCTTTCATAACCTACTTTTGCAAGCCACTGTTTGAAAGGTTCAGCTTTTGGAGAAGGGATTGACTGGATCAACCTAAATATTTGCTCAGTATTAGCAACATCAGTTTTGTACTTTTTCCCATCTGCTGCTTCTAATTTCAGTTGGTTAGTATCACTAACCAACTCGCTTCCTTCTTCCTTTAGCTTATTTTTAAGCCATTTCCAGTAATTACGAACCTTTTGATAATCAGATTGATTAGTTAGAACACCTATAATATCAAGTATAGAAAACCACCATTCATCATTAAACCAAGTTCTTCTAATCTTTTTATCCTGGAATACTACAATCTTGTTTTCTTTATCCATTTTAAAGCACCACTATCCTCCCATAATCAGTCAATTGGAGACCTTCTTTAGTGTTCTCAATAACATCCATATCCTTAAGTTCTTTGATATGTTTGTAGAGCATGGCTCGGCTTATATCTATCTCCTTTGCAAGGTCAATCATTGAAACAATAGAATTCTTGTGCAAATAATGAACTATTTTATATTGTCCTGGAGTAATAGCATAAGATAATTTAGGGAGACTTACAATGGACTTATCCTCTTCTTTTACATACATTATCTTTTTTACTCTGTCAGTTCGAGCATATGCACCAAATAATAATCCTAAAGCTTTAGTCTTACGACCAGCAGTTATATCAACATAGATTTCATCTTTATCAGAAAGAAGATCAATTATCTTAACAGTCTCTTTTGCTACTTCAACAATGTCATACACTTCAGTCTCAACAGTAGTTATTTCCATGACTGAACCAAGTGATTTCTTTAGTATTTCTAGCGATTCTACTTGCTTCTTATCGGGTTTCTTATCAATAAGTAGAATGAGTCTGTCAGCACTCATTTTCGTTGCAGAAGCTATTACAGGTTCAAATACATAGAGCGTAGCAATGAGTATCTTTGTCATGGATGTGGTAAAGTTATGCTAGTTTATAAATATTACTCAATTAACGGAATTATCTCACTAAAACTAGACTTAATATCAAATAATATCTAAACATAAAAACCCTGTTTTCAGAGATTTACAGTTGAATTTTGTGATAAAATCACAAAAATAGCACTTAAATCATTAGTTTAAGGGTTTTAATTATACAATGGCAAATAAATCTCATAAAAATGAGAATATTTTCCGCTAAAACAAGAATCTTATTTAAACCTTTGAACTTTCAGCGGAATAAAGTTCTTTTAATTTAGTAAGTCCAAAAACACCATCACCCATTTTCATAAACACATCATGAGAATCTCTAATGATTACAGCCATTACAGTTCTTTCAGGACTCTTACCTTTACTTTCTTTTGTCTTTAAGATCTCCCTTGTAATGTCTGCATAGTGCATAGGTTTCTTTTCTGTATTGAGTACTTTCTTAGCCATTTGGTAAAAAGAATCTTTCTTTGTTTTTTTGTTTGCCATATTATTATACCTCGTGTTATTATTGTCATCCATGATGCTCTAAGACATATATAAACACCGTCGAGAAGCAAACTATCCATTGGAGTCGCTAGGAAACAACATAGCAATATACTCTTTATTTAATTCATATTTCTTCATCAGAAAAGTAGTTGGATCAAGTCCTTCTTTATCAACATGAAGACATCTGGCAACCTGCTTAGAAAAATCCCTATTGAGTTTCATCTCTTCTAGAAGATAAGTACAATATCCATCATGACTTTTTTCACATCTGCCAATAGCGGGACAATCAATACAACTCAAAAGAAAAAATAGTTTATCTGAATTTCTTCCATGAAGAAGATTTTTAATACCATTTGCTTTTCTTTTACGTTCACTGGAAACCTTGCCTCCTCTAATACAATCATCTTTAGTAAGTTTGTGAATCTTTCCTTTGAAATTATCTAAGCGATTCATATTTCCACTCTCTATATTCTAAAAGGTCATCAAGAAATATTTTCATTTCTTCAAAAGAATCCGATGTTTGAGCCCTTGCACCCCTTTGAAAAAAATTAAACATAAATGCATCAAAATCTTTTATTGAAGAAAGGTTTTTCTTAAACGAAACTAATCTTACAAACTTTGTATTAAACATACTACATTGCTCATCTTCTTTGAAAAAAGGACAAAGAGGAATATTGCAAGAATTACAATCTTTCAAAACATTCTCAGTTTTACCTTTTTTGATTGCGTTAGTCTGACAATTGTAAATTTTCTTATCTGTTCTTTTTCTTCCACCTTTCGCCCTCTCTTCTGGCGAAAAAGTGTGCCTTTTCCCTTTAAAATTATCTATCTTATTTGACACTATTCCCACCTCTTTTGACTGTTAGAAATGCCCCATCTCTTATTTTTGAGAGTTCGTTTTTCTTTTTCTGCTTTCTCTAATACTTTCTTTAATTGTTCAACAGGCATTCTTCTTAATGCAGGTTTAGTCACATAATCAAAAATAAAATGTTCTGACCCATAATAATCAACTAACATTTCAAAACATCTAATACAAATATTGTATTGATTTCCAATATCAACAAAATTTTCACAGTTTGGATTGATACAGGGATTTGCTTGCCTTGCCTCTTTATTTCTTTCATAAAGATTAAGTTTTTCGTAATGATCTTCTTTCATTTTGTTCCTCCGTATGATAAGCATAATGCTCTACTTCAGAACCTGTCTCAAAAATGAAATGTCCAGTCTTTAACAAACTCAACATACTTGCAAATGCACTTTCTTTCATCTCTGATCGGCACGCCTTTTTCAGCTCTTCAATCTTAGTCTTAAAACCAATACGACCTAACACATCCAAAATTACCTTTGCCTGTTCAGGAAGATAATTAACTCTATTCTCTGCAGGAATACTCAAATTCAAAACTAAATCTCTTGTGTCTCCAAACCAAGAAGAAATAATCTTTCCAAAGATAAACTCAAGAAGTTTATAATCTTCAGGTTTAGCAGTAAAACTATTATCCCCCTCAAAAAGACATCTCATTTTCACAACACCATCAAGCATACATTCAAGATGATGAAGATATCTAGCTTCATACATCCCTTTAACTTCTTCACTTAATGGCAGACTAAACAATTCATATAACTTAATCAACTCATCCCAATCATAACTAGCCTCAAAACATGACAGATATTCAATAATTGAAATAAAATCATCTTCATCAAGCCAAAAATCAGATTTAGTATATCTCTTCTTTTTTGACTCATTGATAAACTCTTGATGTTCAGGCAACTGATAATAAATAAGCATTCTACTAAGAAAACTATCATCAACTTTATCTAAGAGATTATAGATATTATTTGTTCCTGCAACTGGATTAGTTGTAGCAATTAATCTTGCCGTCATTTTAACAATAGTTGCTCCATGACCTGAACCTGCTGCACGTTCTTTATGTTCAAGAAGAATATTCATTCTTGCAGCATCAATATTTCTTTCATCATTTTTTCCTTTGAAAAACATTCTAAGAAATTCATCAAGTCCAACAATAAAAACAGCAACAGCTAAAGCACCAATTTCAGGATTATTTCTTTCCTTAAAACTTGGAATTAGATATTTGAGAGTTGATGTAGATCCATCAATAATCTTCTCTCCAAACTTTTGAACTATTGCCTCAAGACAAGTGGTTTTACCAGTACCCCTATCAGCTATCCAAAGCAGATGAAGAGGAAACTTATCGGTTTCTCCTTTTTTAGCATGAATAAGAAATATGAATAATAATTGCAAAAACCATAAAGGATGAAGAAACATCTTAATTTTTCCATCATCATTAATTGAAACAATATAATTTAGCATTCTGTCTGCAGTTACACCCTTATCTTTACAGAAAGAAAATAACTCATCATGGTTCTTTAGTTTTGTAACAACAGACTTTGCAGTATGTAAGAAGAATACTTTAGACTTAACAGGAATCTTACTTGTCTCAGCAATCAAACTAGAATCTTTAACTTCAAAGACATTACCTTCAATTTCATATCTTCTAAGATCTAATTTCTTTTGACTTAGAACAATAAAAAGTTCATCTGATTCACTCACAAATTTATAGATATAAAAATACCCTGCCAATTCTCTTGACACTCTTTTTCTCGACGGAGCATCTGTAAAAAGATAAGGAGCGTATTGAGGATTATCTCCTCCAGAAACTTGATACAAAGTCATAACAGGAATTTTTACTTTAGTTCCATTCCTTAATACACCAACCATTTTACCTTTTAATATTGTCCCTCTAGAAATTGTAAAACATAAACTTTTAATTTCATTATAACAATGTAATGCAATTGTTTTAAGTTGAGACTGATTAAATTGTTTATCTGATCTAATTATTCTATCTCCCTCAACCATAGTTAAAGCATCTAAAAAAGAATTAGGAACATTAGAAGTTTTATCAAAATCAGAAAAAGAATTTTTACAACCTAAATAACTATCAATAAAATTAAAAGTTTCAAGAAGAATATCTTCATCCTTATGTTTTTCTCTAATTGAAAGAATGTGTTGTTTAATATCTGATAGAACTTTTAAATTATTATCAGCATCATTAGGAATTAATCTATAAATAAATTTATTCATCTCCATATGAATTTCATCAGAAGTCCCAACAATAGGACAATTCATCATAAGATTCAATAATTTAGACCTTATATCTTCAATATTATTCTTCATCTTCTATAACTTCCATAAATTCGAATCATCTGCGGGAAACATTGGACTTTTTCAGGGTAAGACATACATGATTCCCGCGATTTATTAGCGAAATTATCACTTAGCCTCTAGCTTATACTTTTGCACAAGTATTACTCTTGAACCATCCTCAAGGATACCTCCAGTTATAGTAAGATGTTTTCTTGGATCATGCTTAGATATTCCTACATCTACCATCATCTTTGCAGGAATGGGAATACAATAACTCCAGGTTGTTTTTGTCTCGCCATTTGCTAACTTGTAATTTTTCTTTAGCTTGTAGACTTTGTATGGTCTGTAATAATAATCAGATGGCATCTCTGTATAATATGCAAGACCAAGGTTCTCATCTTCATCTCTGTACCTCATTGGAAATACTTCTAGATCTTTACCAAAGAAATTAGCTGCATGAATTGTTGAAATATAACCTGTCCATTGATTTCCAATCTTTCGTGGATTTACTATTTTAATTATGAACTCTTGTGTAAAGTCCTTTCTTTTTATCTGTTTCATAGTTTTACCTCCTTTGCAGTATGTTTTCTATCTTAGAAAAGAGTCTGTGCTCCAAAGCCTTCTGTGAGGCAAAACTTAATCACATCAAAAAATAAATAAAGAAACTTACATCTTGAAGTTATTATTTTCTGATAACTAGAATAGAACTTTCTTTCTTTATATTATTTTATTAGCGTAAATGTTACTAAAGAAAACAGAGTTAAAACTTATTCATCACTAGACATTATTATACTTCATCCAGATGTTATCCGAAAGTATAAGTTTGTAATGGAAACTAGTCCTGAGCGACAAGTTTTATATAGAAAAACGCTCCCTTTAAAGAACAATGGGAGAACTTCATAAACAATTAGGCGTACTCTATAGACGAAAAACAAAGGAATTAGCCAGTTTTATACCCTGGCTCTATAGTCCTGAACTGTACCTATTAATCATTGTCAACTCTAGGTGCTAGTATAAAGCTTAGTTCTAGTTTGTCTATTTCTTTGTATTCTATTGTTATTGGATAATCTTTTGAGAATTTTATGGTTACTGTTTCTGATAGTTTTGATCCTTGCATCATTTTTTTTAAGTATTCTACAGAGTATTTGCTTCTTTGTGGTTCTTCTTCGTCTATTTGTATTTTTACATCATCATTAGGATTTATTTCTACTTCTGCTTTTGTTAGGTCTCCTGACGCGGATATTGATAGTTTGTCTTTTTGTGCTATTAGAGTTACTGATTCTGATACTATGTCTACGTCTTCTATTGCATCATTAAATATCGTGCTTTTCATTGTTATAGTTGCCTTTGCACTTAGTTTTGGTATTTTTTGATCTTTTTCGTCTATGTCTATTAGTGGTAATTCAAAGGTTCTTGTGTTTTTTTCTTTTAGTGTTAATTTTAGTTTATTTTCTGTTGTTTCTATGCTTAGCACGTCTTTTGGTTTTGCTCTTCTTAGTATTTGTTTTAAGCTTGCCATGTTTATTGCGATTGTTGTGTCTTCTTCTAGCTTGTATTCTACAAATGAGCTTGATGGCATTTTGAAGATTACCATTGCTACGTTTGCAGGGTCCATTGCTATTATTTGTAGCATGTCTTTAGTTGCATGCAGTCTGGTTTCAGTTACTAATTCTGATATGATTGCAATACTTTCTTTTAGTAGTTTTGGTTCTGCGAGTGTGAATTTCATTATTTTATCCTCCTCATTAGTGCTAATAATTTGTTGTTCTTTATATACTTTTTTGCTTTTTGTTGATTGACATAAAATATTTATCTTCAGTATAGTAAAAAAGTCGTATTTTCTTGTTATTATATATGTTTATCAATTTTTGTGAGAACAAATTATTTTTTTGACCAACTCATTTGATTCTCCATTAAGATAAGCACTAGCAACTACATTTTTTTCCAGGGTGTTTTCGTGTACTGGAAAGACCCAGTTTATTATTCTACTTATAGTTCCTTGTTCAGGATGAAACTTGTAATGTTTACATTCACAAGAAGAATTATAATCACATATTTTTTGGGGAGTATTTTCAATTGATAATGAAGACTGAGTTTTGTTTGAAAATTCAACTTCTTCCATTCCAAAAAATTTTTTTAATAGTCTTTCATAATTATACTCATATCTAACTTCATCTCCTTTCATTACTTGGCGTTCTATAAATGCGTCTATAAATGGAGCGGTTGCACTAATTGCGTAGTCTGTATGGTCTTTTTTTGCTATTTTTTCATAGATTAATTCTTCTTTAGTTAAATTTCCTTTGTGAAATTGTTCTATTCTGTTAAAAACATATTTCAAAGCTTCTTCAAGATTATTTTCAAACAATATTGTTTCAAAGAATTTATTATATATATCTTTTTCAAATATATTTCTTTCTCCTTTTTTTGAGTTAAAATCTGCTATTCCTTGCATAATTAATTGTCCATTTATGTTTCCTGCAAATCTACCTTTTGTTCCTGAAATAAATGGTCCTTTTCCTTTTATTATTCCAAGTGGTTTCATACGCTCTTTTAATTCTTCTTCTGAAATATTTTCTGATAATAAAATGCTTTCTCCGTTATAATTTATGGGAGGACAGTCTTCAAATAGTGCTTGTACTTTGTTAAAGTAACTCATTAATTCCGTGTTTATTTCTTCTATTTCCTTTTCGTTTCTATGTATTCCAAAGTGCTTGTTAAATTTCCATGCTTCCTTGTGTTTTTGACTGTAAAAGTAAGGGTATTTTGCTAATTGTTCTATCCATCTGTATGCCCTTGCTTTTAGTTTTTCATCTTTTGATGTGCTTGCAAACTTATAGAAGTTTTCAACATCCTTATCTTTACGAAGCAGACTTTTAAATGAACTTGTTAAAGGAAAAAAGTCTACTAAGTATGCGTTTTTTAAACCCTTTTTTGTTTCTATTTTATGATTTTGAAATTTAAAATAATCTGCTGTTAAATTTTGTATTTTATAATCTTTGTATTTTATTTCTTCTTCAAATATTGGTGCTTTGAAACTTTTTATAGATTCAAAAGGATATGCTTTGTTTCTTTTAAAATGGTTCATGTACCAGAATTCTTCTGTTAAAGAGTTTATTCCTGTTGCGTCTATCCTATATCCTATCGAGTTAAAGATTCTAAATAAGTGCAAGTGTTCTGGTAATAAATCTCGAACTATTTTTCCTGTTTTTAATCCGTCGATTGCTGTATATTTAAGAAATTCGATTGCTGCTTTTAAATCTCCATTTAGTGCTCTGTGAGTTATTATTTCAAGTTCTTCGTGGTTGTGTTTCTTTTTTGTTTTTATTCCTGATACATCTTCTCCAACTGCATCCATTTTATTGCTTGGATTCTTCATTATTTTTTGACTGCATGACGAAGGGTCTACATCTATTCGTCCTGGTAGCATTCTTGTTTGCCGGTAATCTATTATTTGTCCTTTGAATTTTGCTTTTTTTCCTCGCATACCAAAATTCTGTATTCCTGTAAATTTTTCTCCGGCTAAATAATCATAGAATAAATGGTAGAATCCGGCGATGAATAATCCTTTAAAGTTTTTATTTAAATATTTTGTTTGTTCAAATTGGTCTTTTACAGTTATTATTTCAAATTCATGTTTTTCTTCATTCCAAGGATTATCAATAATTATTTTATCTTTTCCTGATTTTATTGAAGTTATTAGTTTTTGTTCTCCTGTATCAAGACTTCCAAATACTGCTCCTGTAAGCCTTTCGTTTCTTTTCGAGTCTAGTATGCTATTTATTCCTTGTATGAAGTCTTTTCTATTCATACTTGAAAAATCGTTATGTACTAACTTGTAATTGTAGACTTTAGCAAATTTTATGAAAGTATTTTCTAGTTCATCTCTGTTCATTCCTGTTAATTTTTCTGTCATGGAATATTTTTTGTAATCTGTTGCTTCGTAATCTAAATAATATATTGGCGCTTTTAACAAAGTATCAATTTCCATTCTTTTTTTAGTAAATTTTATTTTTCCATCATGAAATTCTACTATGTTGAATGGAAAGTTTAGTTCCATCATTATTTGCAAAGTGTAATTTGTTGAGTTGAAAAATTGGAAGTATTTTGATAGATACGTTTTCGCCATCATTTTCTCTATCGGAGGCATTATGACGTTGTATGATTCATAGTTTCCATTTCCAAAGGGTCCTAGTAATTTTATTTCTTCGTTTATGTTCTCTAGAAATCTTTCTATTAAGAACATTTTTTCTTGTTTTGCATCTTTTTGTTTTTTTGGCATTTTTTTTTCGAGTGATTTTTGGATATTAGAAATTTCTTGAACATATTTGTCTTCTATTTTTTCTCGAAAACTATTTACTGCTGTTAGAAGTTCTTTTCTGTTTTGATTTTTTAGAAAAGGAGTTGATATTTTGTTTGGTATTTTTATTTTATACCAGTCATTTTCTGAAAATTTTTCAGTTTTTTCATCATAATCCCATACCGCTATATCTACTAAGGAATTTAATCTTCCTTCAAGGGATTTGTCTGATTCGAAATACGTAACGAAATTTGTGACCATTTATTAATAGAAACACTTGATAACTTTTATATATTGTGTTGTTTTTCTTTTAAAAATGGGGGAAATAGATACTAGTTTTGTGGTTAAAAGGTTTTATACGCTTGCAGCTATTCAGCATTTGTTTATTGATCCTTCCAGTAAAGAATTGAGTCCTCAAACATTTCTTAGCAAAATAAGCAAAAATAAGGCGAAGTTAAAAAGTAAAAAATATCCTAAACTAACTCTTGAAAATATAGTTATTGACCAAATAGAAAATAAATTGTATTTGAAAGATAATGAATTTGGACATTCTTCAATAAAAAAAATGGGGCGTCAAATAAGACATATGGAGCAGTTTTATTATTTTTCTAATAAAAATCAAGACAAAGAAAATATTTTTTATGATACTTATCCCATTTTTATTGCTGGAACTTCTATTGCTACCCCTTATAGTAATGAAAAATTAGGTCTTGATCCATATAGTAATTTGCATCTTTTTAGCACAATATTTATTGAATCTATGAATTCATTGGGTTTTGATAGGGAATTTGTTGAAAAGCTTCGTCTTGTTTATGTTCAGCCTGAAGTGTGGATTCAAAAACCTATTTTTACAGACAAGGGTTTTGGTTTGCAAGAAGTTCTTAAGTCTCAAATAGAAAAAATAAATGATGATGCTTCTGGAAATGTTAAGTATGGGTCGATGGAAAAATTCGATGATGTTTCTCCTAAAGTTGGAAATTCTTGGTTTAAACCTGAGCTTTTATCTAAGAAAGAATTAGAAAAGAAGTATTCTCTAGCTCCGGATATGTTTGCAGAAAATTATGATCCTGTGAAGTTTAATCCTGAATTTGCTTTAGAACGTATGAAATTGGAAGTTGAGGCGAGTCTTGAAGTTATGTCTTTAACTTTCGGAAATATTATTGATAATGTGCATGATTATTGTTTTGATAATTTTTCAAGACTTGGTTTTAATGGCATACCAATTCATATGGAAAAGACAAGTTCAAGTTTTGAGATTATGCAAAGAGCTGTTAATAAAGCTTCTTCAAAATTGCTTAATCCTGTGAATGGCAAGCCTCGTTTGAAAAATACAGGAGGAGAATATGGCCCTCTTAATGGTCTTGACATGCCAAAACTTGGCATATGTGAACCGAGAGCAATGGGACGTCTTTTTGGCATGATTGATAATATGCATATGCAATACACTAAAAAGTTTAAGAGAAAAAGTTTACAGATATCAATTAAAAAGCCGGATAATTTAATTGAATTCGTTTCGCTTCCTAAGTATCCCTGGATGCTTCTTGAAAAGGGAACCGAAAATAAATGGCCTAATGGACACGCTCTTATTGATTATTTGTTTAAGAAACCTAATGATTATGATTTGGGAAAGATTCATCTTGAGCTTATTGACAGATTTTCTTATACTCATAGAATTGGTTGGAGCAGAAAAGAACCAAGACTTGCAATTATTTTTGGAAATAATAAGAGCATATATGATGGTTTCAGAAAAGATAATAAAGAAAATGTTAGGTGGTTTCCTGAATTTAAGGATAAAAAGATATTAACGCCTGATAAGTTAAAAGATAATATTACAAGTGGCATAGATATCTTTGAATTAGACGAAGTTCCAGGAAGAGACATCAGCGTTATTTCTGATTTCAGAGGCTCTGAACTTTCACTCCCGACATCTCCTAAGTTCTCTAATCAATATTTTGATGAATTGTTTGAAGGAAATGCATATGTTGGTTGCACTTTAGAGAAAATTATAGGAACTATTCCGATTGAGACACGAAATGCCTTGATAAAAAAGGCATTGAATTACATAGGAGACTTTACTAAAGATAATTTTTTAAAATATAGAGATTCAGATAGTTTTAACAGTATTTTTGCTATGAGAGGAACTGCTATTCATGCATTGACAACTGAGCCTTATCCTGATTTAGTTCATTATCAAACTTTAGAGAAAGCAGGAATTGAACCTGTTAGCTCTGATAATTATTCTGAGACGACATTTGCAACTAAATTTAAGTTTCCTGGAAAGCATAGCATGCAAGAGTTTTCTGTTTCATTGCATCCTGATGTTTATCTTTTCCTTAAGAAAGGAGAGAATACTTTTGATTTATTTATTAATGATACTAAGACAAACAGAGTTACTCATTATCCTGAACATAAATATATGGCTCAATTATTTTTTTATCATTTTACTATCAAATCTGTTGTTGAAAAAAATATGGGAATAAAAATAGAGAATTTGTATGCAAGTCTTGATAAAAATGCTTTTTATTATGGTTTTCAGGGAAAGGGGAGCTTTGTTATTCCTCATAATGAACACAGACCTATGCAAACTTCCCCGATAATTAGGTTTGATAAGGATCACATTTTCCATAAGGGCATTCAGCATCTTGTTGGTCAAATTATGGAAGAAAAAGAAATGTTAAGAACTGATATTAAGGAATTTATTGAATATAAGACTTATCAACATGATGTATGTCATTCTTGTACTAAATGTTATGATGAACATAAGTTTGTATGCGATTATTTAAACAGGAAAGCTGTTGCGGGAATTGATATTAAGCCCGCGCTTAGCAATAAAGCTACATTAAATGATGTGGAACATCTTATTTAAGATATATTTTTGAGAAATTTTGAAGTATGTGTATGTTTTCGTCTTTGTATCCTAATTTTTTGCAGTTTTGTTTTTGTGCTTGTAACATTTCTAAGTCTCCGTGAGTTGGTATTATGTTTTCTGGTTTTATTGTTTTTATTAATTGCTGGTGATCTTCTTGGTATGCGTGTCCTGATGCGTGTATGTCTTTTATTATTTCTAAATTTCTTGCTTTAAGTTCGATTTCTAATTTTTCTCTATTTTGAAAGCATTCTTCTGTGGGTATTATTTTGCAAGAAAATATTATTGTATCTTGGTCATTGAAGGGGAAAAATTTTCCTTTGCTCATTCTGCTTAATACAGACCTTGGTTCTCCCTGATGACCTGTTACTATGAAGACTTTGTCTGTTGTGATTTTGTTTTGTTTGAAGTATTTTTCTATTGCTGATCCGTATTTTATTATTTCTGCTTTTTTTGTCAAGTCTGTTAAGTTTGCTTTTTTTGCTGCAGTTATATATTTGTTCATACTTCTTCCAACAAATACTGGAGTCCGACCTATTTTTTTTGTTATTTCTGTTATTGTTTTAAGTCTTGCTATTTGTGATGAAAATGTTGTTATTACTAAGTTTTTGTTTTTGTGATTGTTTTCTTGCATAACTATTTCTAGTTGTTTTTTTGCCTCTGCTTCTGAAGTCGCTTTTCCTTGACTTTGAGAATATAATGAATCTATTATTAGTGCTTTCACATTTTTTAGCTTACTAAGTGCTTGAAAGTTGGTTTTTTCTCCTAAGACTGGGTCTTCATCAAATTTAAAATCGTTAGCGTATACTACTGTGCCTTCTGGTGTGTGTACTGCAATTATAACTGATTGTGGTGTTGAGTGTGTTACGTGTATAAATTGTATTTTGAGGTTTTTAGAGACTTTAAATTGGCTGTTTGTTTTTTTTGTTATTAGTTTAGTGCCTGTTTTTGTTTTTTTATCATCAAGGATTGCTTTTATTATTTCGATGGTGAATTTTGTTCCGTATATGGGTGCTTTTATTTTGTTTATGAAGTGCGGTATTGCGCCTATATGATCTAGGTGTGCATGGCTTATTATTATTCCTTTTATGTACTTTAATTCTTCGCGTACTGCGTCAAGATCTGGAACTGCTTGCTCCCTTATTAAGAGGTCTAATGGCATTTTTTCATTTTCTTCTTGTATTGGAACATAATTTTCCATCATCAACCCTAAATCGAGCATTACTGCTTCGTCTTTCCATTTAACGATTGTGCAGTTTCTTCCTATTTCGCTGTATCCCCCTACAGGAATTATTTCTATCATGTTATTTGTACTTCCTTTTATTTTATATAGTTAATCTTTTGTGTAGTGTTTTTATTTTTTAAGAAGTTAAATGGTTTTATCACTTTGATTTTCTTTTCTTATTTTTTCTAGTCTGTTTTTGTGTTTTAGTTTTTCTTTCAAAATTTTTTTTATGTCAAACCCGTGTTTTTCTAGAATTGCAGAGGCATGAAATCCACCAACCATATGAGGCACTATCACGTAAGTTGCTCCTTTTTCATATAGTTCTAAGGCTTCTTCGGCTTCATTTGCCATCATAAATATCATTATGTTTTTGTTTTTTTCTTTTACTAAATTTATTAGCATGGCATTTGAGTCAAAGTCTGTTATCGTTGATATTAGAAGTTTCGTGTTTTTAAGGTCTATTTCATTTATGGTTTCTATGTCTGAAGCATCCCCATACACAACATCTGTGCCTTCGGTTGTTAGTTTTTTTATTGTTTCTGGATTGTAATCCATAACTAAGGTTTTTTGTTTTTGTTTTTTTAGCATGTGCAGTATTTCAAATCCTGTTCTGTTACAACCTATCATGAATACCGCGTATTCTTTTCCGATATGTGTATCGTATTGATCTTTCTTTTTTCCTTTTATTTCAAAGATATTTAGTAAATTTTTGATTTTTCCATATATTTTTTCTGAGTACATTATCATATATGTTGAGCCTGCTATTGTTATTAAGCCAACCATTGTCACTATAGATACTATTGTTTCTGTTAGTTGGCCTAGATTTAGTCCTAATGCGACTAAAATTAAGGAGAATTCACTTATTTGTGCAACTGTAAGTCCTGCCATAAAACCGTTTTTCTTAGTGTATCCTGATATCCCCATTAGTATCATAACAATTATTGGGTTTCCTATTAAGATGAATGCTGAAAGTATTAGGATTGTTGGTAAGTGTCCTATTACGTCTTGTATTATTAGTTGTGATCCTAACAATATGAAAAATAGTATTAGGAAAAAATCTCTCATACTCCTTAGTTTTGAAGAAATCTCGTGTCTGTATTTGGATATACTAAGAGTCATTCCTGCTACTAGTGCTCCTATTTCTATTGAAAATTCTACTAAGTGAAATATGCTTGCAACTATTAATACCCAAGAGATTGATAGTAATAATAGAAGTTCTTGGTTTTTGGCGGTTTTTTCTACTATTTTTTGTAAAAATGTGAATCCAAACAATAGTATTATCGCAATTATTCCGACTCCTTTTAGTATTGTTTCTGTTACATTCATCAATATGTTGCCTGATTGGCTGGCAAGTGCTGGAACAATCATGAGTATTAGTGCAGCAATTATGTCTTGAACTATTAAAAAGCCCATAGATATTCTTCCGTAAAGTGTTTCTAATGCCCCTTTGTCAGATAGTAGTTTCATTATTATTATGGTGCTACTAAAAGTTATTGCGATAGCTATGTATATGCTTTCTGTTAGATTAAAGCCTATTGTTAGGCAAATAATAAGTCCTGCGATACTTGTAAATAGAACTTGTCCTAAACCTGTTATTATAGATATTTTTCCTGTATCTTTTATGTGTTTTGGGTTTAGACTTATACCTACTATGAATAGTAGAAGAGCAATTCCTATTTGTGAGAGTAAATGTATTGTTTCTGTATTTTCTATTAAGTTCAAGAAGTATGGTCCTGCAATTATTCCTGCGATTATGTAGCCTATTATACTTGGTTGTTTTAGTGCTCTTATTATAAATGAGATTATTAGTGTTAGTAGTATTATTGTTCCTAGTTCTAAGAATGGATCCATATTATTAAAAAGTGAAATTGATGCTTTTTAAAGTTTTTTAATAACTCGAATATAAGAAAAAACAGAAATGAGCAAATAGAATTACTCCTTCTTTGTGTTCAATACTCTTTCTACGTATTGAGAAACTATATTAAAAACAGGTGTAAAATCAACTTTATAATCATCCATGTTTTTTTGATCTTCTGGAAACTCAGTTCCTACAGCAACTTCGAGCTTAGATCCTTGTTTATCTTTTCTGTCGTCTACATTAAAAAGTTCAAGACTTATGCCCCACTTAATGTTACCTAAAGTTCCTTCGTAGGAAACATTGTCTTCAGGACAATGATCCACCTTAGTTAAATAAACTTCTTTATTGTTTTTTATTACATCCTGAAGAGCTATTTTGTCAATATTGTTTATTTTATACGTCAATTCAAATGAAAAATCTGAGCCGCTAACAATATCCCCTGCACTATCAATTTCATAGACAGAATCTTTGAAGGGGATCATATCATACAAGTCTCTAATTATTCTTAGAGCATTCAATTCATCAATCATGTAAACAGAGAGCCGAATGAAATATATAAATATTACTATTTTGTGGTGATTAAAGAATAAATCATCACTTTTGTTCTGTGCCTTCCCCCTCTCTTCACGTTACCAGACTTAAAATTCAGTAGACTTTATGCCTGCTTTTTTGGTCCATACAAGGAAAATAAGCATTCTGCACAAAGGAAATCAATAATTTCCGTGTACTAAAAAACCCTTTTTACGCATCCAAAAATTTCTAATTTTGAGAAGATGGAGAGGGAGACATCATCACTTTCGTTCTGTGCCTCACCCTCATTCAATTTACTCATGAGGGGGGAGGGATTCGAACCCCCGAACCCACTAAGGGAACAGATTCCTCAAATGTTTCCTTGCTTTTAGCAAAGTTTTCTTAGCGGAATAGCTTTTGTTTATTCATCGCCTCTTGGCTCATCACTCAAACAAACTGTTCGTGCGGTCTTGTACCGCGCTTGACAATGCGTTCAATGAGCGCAATCATTGCTTGAGTCTGTCACGTTTGACCAGACTTCGCTACCCCCTCATTTATGAGCAATGTGAATAAGAATTTGTTTGGTTTTTTAAATTTATTTGCTTATTGACAGAAATATCCTAGTTCGTTTAGCGTGTTAAGTATTGTTCCTGAATCTTTATTTTTCGTTTGTTTGTCTATTTCAACGTATAATTTGTCTTTTTTGTATTTGAGTTGTTCATAAATTACGTAATCTCCAGCTTTTACTTTTGAAATATTTATGCTGTATTTCGGGTAATTTGTGTCAAGAGACGGGTTTATTTTTTCAAAAATCATTTTAATTTTATAGTACTTTAAAGTTCCTCCATCATCACAGTTTACGTCTTTATAATCTAAAAATTCTTTTTTTGCATATTTGAACTCGTCAGAACTAAAAGCATTTTTTTCAAGAAATTCTTTTGGAGGAAACATGTTTTGAGTTAATTGATCAGCAAAGGATTGTGACACAAAATAAGTTATTCTTATAAATCCTTTTTGATTTTCTTCTTGAAGACAATCATACATTCTTAATGCGAATTGTTTATTTGATTCCATAGTTTCTCCTTCTGATAATAAATCAGATTTTCTTTCCAGTACGGTTTTAGTGCAATTTTCTGGGGCAGAAGGAAAATCATAAGTTACATTTTGAGAGCAAGAAGTTAATATTATTGTGATTGTTATTAAAAGAATTAAGAATATAAACGCATTTTTCACATCTTTCATTTTTTATATATTTTTGGAATCTATTTTTTTATTTTCTTTTTCTTTTTTGCTTATCTTGTCTTAAATAAACTGTTCTGTGGGGGAAAGGTATTTCTATTTCTGCTTTATCAAACTCCTGTTTTATTTTTTTGTACATATCTGTTTTTAGCTCGAATGCGTCTCCAGGATTTGCTGACCATGCCCACGCTCTTAATAATACTGAAGAATCTCCAAGTTGCATCACTCTTATTGGTATTTTGTCTTTTTGATCCTTTTTATCTTGTTCTGATCTATTGTCTATGAGTTTTGGGTGTTTGTTTATCTCTTTTCTCATTATTTGCATCGCTTTGTCGATGTTCGAACTGTAACTTATTCCTATTTCTATGTGAGAGCAGACTTTTTCATCTTCTATGTTGAAGTTTTCTATTATTTCATTGCTTATTACTGAGTTTGGGACAACATATCTTTTATTTTCAAAGTTTCTAACTATTGTGTGTCTTAATGTTATGTCTTCTACTGTACCTGTGAATGTTTGAAATTTCACTATGTCTCCTACTCTGAATGGTTTGAATATTGCTATGAAAATTCCGCTTATTATATTTGAGAATGCGGCTTGGCTTGCAAAACCAATAACTACTGCCAGTATTCCTGCGCCTGCTAGCATGCTTACTGCTAATGTTTGCAGTCCCGGAATCAGGGTTATTATTATTGTTAGGCCTATCATATATATTATTACGGAGATTAAGTATTTTGATACTGCAAGTCCTGTTTTGTCGTCTTTTTTTATTTCGTGGTTTTGTTTTAAGCTTTTGTTTATTGCTGCTCTGATGATTTTTTCAAGAATGAAAGTTATTAGTGCCGTTAGAAGTATTAGGATTATTCGTCCCATGCTCACTCCGAAAAAAGTTATATTTTCAAACATAATTACCATTATTGTGTTCCCCTTTATATATTTTTATTTCAGAATTAATTTTTAGCATTTCTTAGAAATCTTGAAATATATTCGTGTGCGTTGGCTGCAGATAGAGTTAATTTTTTTGCTGATTTGTTATAATCTTGTTCTAGTATTTCCACTGTTTTTTTGTGATTTGAGGGATTTATTCCTTGTTTATTTTTTATACTTTCATAGCTTTCTTTTAAGATTTTTGTTATTCTATTGTATTCTTTAGAAAATAAGCTTATTTCTTCCCGTACAAGTTTTAGCTGGGTTTTAGCATCTATTAAGTCTTTAGCTGAGTTGTCAGAAGATATATTTTCTAAAATGTCCAAAAGTTTTTTCAAAGAGTTTTCTTTGTCTATTAATATTAAGAATATTTTTTCGTGTTTTTCTATTAAAGCGTCTAATTCTTCATTAATATTTGATGTGCTTTCTGCTAAATCAGATAATTTTAGTATTGATGATTTCAAAGAAGGATATTGTGCTTTTATGTTGTTTCCATTTCCAACTATTATAAAATGAATGTCGATCAGATTAGTTGATAAATTTTCTATTGATTTTCTTATATTATTATCCATTTACATAAAATTTGCTTAGATGTTTATTAATTTATCTTTTTTTAGAAAGTATTATTCTATTTTGGCTAGTTTTTCTTCTATTTTTTTTAGTGTGTAGTCTAATCTGTCAAGGTCGGTCATTCTTGGTGTTTGTTGTGTTGTTTGCGGGATTTTTTTTATTCTTTTTAGTGTTTCAGTTTCTTTTTTTAGTTCTTGATTAGGCAAGATTTTGTTTAATTTGTCTATTTGTTTTTGTATCTGATTCATTTTTTCTGTTATTTCTGTTATTGTTTCTTGTTTTTTTAATTTTATGTTTTCGGTTTTCTTTTGATTTGATAGAGCTAGTATTGATTCTCTTGCTGTTAAGAGTATTTGTTTTCTTATTGCTTTTGGGTTTTTTATTTTTGAGAAGTACATTTTAGTTCAGGTATTTTTGCATTTCTGATACTTGTTGTTCCATCATATCTATTTTGTCTTGCCATTCAGTTACGCTTTGTTCTTCTTCTTTTCTTATTTGTTTTAGGGTTTCTATTTTTTCTTTTGCTTGGAATATGAGTTTTTTTATTTCGTTAACTATTATTTCTACTTTTTCGTATTCTTCTATTTTTATGTAGATTGGTTTGTTGTCCATATTTACACCTGTTGGTTTATTTCAAATATTCTTTCGTCTAAGTCCATTAGTTTTGATTTTATGGTTTCTATTATTTTTTCTGTTTCTTTGTATAGTTGGTCTTGTTGTTCTTGGTGTTTGTTTATTTTTGAAAGTATTTCTTTATGCGCATTTGATTCTTCTTTTATTTCTTCTTCTGATTTTAGAAAGTTTTTGTAGTTTTCTTTTTCTATGTATTCTTTGTTTTTGTCTGGTTTGGGTGTTTTGAATTTTGGTAGTTCCTTGTTTTGTGTTGTATTTGGAGCATTTGATGTGTTTAGGTTTGGTGATGTGTTTAGATTGTCAAATTTATTTTTATTTTGTTTCTGGTTTTTGTATTCTGAAGTATTTAGTTGTTGATCTTCTGGATTTGTTTGGTTGAACTCATCTTGTTCTTGTTTGTTTGTTTTTTGTGTTGGTGTTTCTTTTTGTATTTCTTTTTTTTCTATTATTTTTGATGATTCTGGTTTTGTTTCTTCTGTTGGTTGATTTAGTATTTTATTTAGATCTTGTTGTTCTTTTATTTGGTTTGAGTCTATTTGTGTCTCTTTGTCCATTTCTGGTAAAAATTCATTTACATCCAAGTCAAAGTCAAGGTCATCTTCAGAGAAGTCAGGTACTTGAAATGATGCGTTTTCGTCATTTACAGTCGTTGTTTTTTGTGGGTTTAGAGGCGTATTTAGTGGTGATAGTTTTGGTTGTTGCGTATTTTCAGAAGTTGTTTTGTTTTCTTCTTTTTTCTTTCCAAAGCCAAAAAATCCCATGTTTTAAACCCCTTTTTTGTATTTATAAATAATTTCTTAGGCAAGTATTAAAAGTTTTGTTTTCATTTTGTAATGATTAATTATATTTTTTGTGTTGAACCAACTTGTGGAGAATATATTTTTGCTTTCGTGTTTTTTTTGGCCCATTCTGCTAATGTACTTATTGCTTCTTTATCTCCGTGTTGAAAGAATATTTTTTTTGGATTTAGTTCTTTTATTAGTTGCATTATGCCTTGCGAGTCTGCGTGTCCTGAAAAATCATATTTTTCTATTTGGCATTTTATTTTTGTTTTCCATCCGTCTAAGTATATATAGTGATCTTCATATAGGTGGCGGCCATTTGTGTTTTTGCATTGAAATCCCATTAAGCAAATTTTATTTTTTGGGTCGTGCCATAATTCTTTTATGTAACTCAGTACAGGCCCTCCTTGTACCATCCCGCTTGTTGTTATGAAAATTCCTTGTTTTTTTAGAACTGATTTTCTTTTTCTTGGGCTGCTTATCCAGTGCACTTTTTCATAGAACATTTCTGATAATTTTTTTTTGTTTCTTACATATTTGCTTGGTGTTTGGAGTATTTTTCTTGTTATTTTGTTGCACATTCCTTCTGTATATATTGGTACTTTGAATTCTTCGTCTGCTAGCATTAAAAGTATTTCTTGTGCTCTTCCTAAGGCGAATGTTGGTATTAGTACAGAGCCGCCATTGTTTATTGTTTGTTTTATGCTTTGTATGAATTTTGTTCTTAGTTCTTCTCTATTAGGGAGTTCTCTATGGCCATACGTTGATTCTGTTATTAGAACGTCTACTTCTTCGTCTATTAGTTCTTTTGATATGTGTGCTTTCCACATAAGATATGAGTCCGTCGTATTTATGTCTCCTGTATATAATATTCTTTTTCCTTCTGCTTCAACTAGAATCATTGCAGATCCTGGTATGTGTCCTGCATTTAGGAATTTGAATTTTATATTTCTGTGTTTATACCAGGTGTCATAATTTACGAATAAAGAATCTCTGTATACTTCTTTTATGTCATCTCTGTCGTATGCTGGATGAAGATTTCTTATTCTTGCTATTTTATACGAGTCTTTTAGCAATATTCTAGATATTGCAAGCGTTTGTTTTGTGGAAAATATTGGCCCTTTTAGATCTTTATTTTCAAATAAAGGCAATCCCCCTGAGTGGTCTAAGTGTGCGTGACTTAGGAAAACTCCGTCTAATTCTTTTATTTCTAAAACTTTTTCTGGAAATAGCAGTCCTCCTTCAGAAAATTTTACGCCTACGTCAAATAGAAATCTATCACCATCTTTTAGTCTTAGTTCGATGCATGATCTTCCTACTTCTTGTGCTGCTCCGTGAAATTCTAGTTCCATATTTACTTGTTAGTGCGTTAGTTTTTAAAATTTGTGATAAAATACTTTGGGAAGAGATTAGTCAAAAAGAAATTTTCTTAGTTTTTCTTTTTCTCCTTTTGTATGATTTATTCTAAATAACATTTCTTTAAATGATTTGTTTCTAAATCCTGGTTTTTCTGTTTCTTTGAATAATTCATTAAATGTTAGGAATTTTAATTTTATTTTTTCTCCATTTCCTGGTTTTGGTTCTTGTATTTTATTGCAATTTTTTGCTACATAGTAGTGTGTTTCCCAGTTTAGTTGTTTCCCAAAGTTTGTTTTTTTCCAAAATATTAATTTTGTTGGTTTCATTCCTGTTTCTTCTAACAGTTCTCTTTTTGCTGCTTGTTTGGGAGTTTCCTTTGCATCAATTTGTCCGCCTATCATTCCTGTGAATTTCCCCCTATGTGGTTGCTCTTCATCAGACAGAATTATTTTGTTTTCATATACAGGTATTATTTGTACGGATGACTTTCTTTTTATTGCTTCGTAGGTTGCTGTTTTTCCATCGTAAAGTTTTTGTTCCCATTGATAAACTGTATACATTATTCCCGAGAATACTTTTTTTGCTTGTTTAGGTAGCTTCATGATTATTTTGTGTTTTATTTTTTAGTTAATAAATTTATCGAATATATTTTCCATATAGCAAATAATTATTTTGACTACTTTTTAATGGTAAATATTCAAAAACTTTATATATTATAGAATATTATCACATAAAGAGGCGATAATATGGATCAATTCAAAAAAAACGTTAAAGAATCATTCAAAAACGTAAGAGCTCATGTTAAAAAAATGGAAGAAGAACTTTCAAAAATGCAAAAAGCAAATTCTGAACTAAAAAAGACATTAACTCAAATAAAAAGAAAAAATGAATCGATAGAAAAGAAAGTAAAAAAAACAGCAAAGAAAAAAGTTGCGAAAAAAACTGTAAAAAAAGCAACAAAAAAGAAAGCTGCAAAGAAAAAAACTCATAAAAAAAGTATGTCAAGAGATGCAAATCTTGTTGCATGCAACCAAGATCATGAAATGGCTCAAGTTCTAAAACACTTTGAAAAAACAAACAGCAAAGAAAACAGAGAGTCGATGAAAAGATTATGCAAGCAGTTCAAATCAAGCAAATCTGCTGGAAAAAACAATAGAGAAAACTTCTACAAATACATTAAAAGAACAGCAACGTTCAAAAAGATGAAATAAAAGGAGTAAAAATGAAATTCAAAAACATACCACAAAAAATAAGGCAAGGAAGATACAAATATTTTGTCCCTACAAAAAAGAAAAGAGAAGAAAATGAAAGAATATTGCTAGAAAAACTTAATTTTATCTATGACAAAAATTGGAATCCCAATTTTGGTGATTTTTTAAATATGGAAGGAGTTTGGAACGTATTCACAAGACCAGAAAAAGAAATAGAAACACTCGAAGAAAAAAAATTAATTCTTCCACCGAGTTTATTTTTGATGTATACAAACAAAAAAAACCACACAAGCATAAAACTGGATTATAATAGTCAAGAAGTAAGTACTAATGAGACTGGGCTGCCTGTATGTATATATGGAAATGCCGTAGACATTATGAATAGCGTAACAAATGAAATCCTAGAACAAAAATTATTATCTTGGCCCCCAAAATTTATCAATGAGGAAAAAGGAAGGAATATAGGTAAAGCCATAGGAACATCAGCTATGTTCGGAACTGTTATTTATGGACTTGTAGATTATGGACAAGAATTAAATGGAACCTTAGAAAATCCCTCTTTTATTCATGATTATCTAAAAGAAATAATGCCCGAAGCAAAAGATGCAATCACACTAAAAGATTTAGGTTTGATGACTTTAGGGCTTGCTGCTCCTTTATTAGTATTAAAATTAGGTCCGGAATATGGCCTTTATTATTTAGGTAAATGGGCCGACAAAAAAAGAAGTGAAAGAATTGTAAAAATTCCTCATGTAAAAACAAGTTATGGAAAAAAAGCTTTTGAACAAATGGAAACGGAAGCATATCAGGTTATATCTGCTAAAAGAGATATGGAACTGTTTAATAAATTTGGAGAAGGGATGAGTAAAGACAAGTTTGCAGCATATAAACGCCTTGTGGAGTCTACAAACACTCACATTCCACAAAATCAAACAGAGCTTATAAATGATATTGCTAAATTTACGAACACACAAAAAACCCATGAATTTTATAATCAGATAAAAAAAGAGGAAAATAAATGAGCTTTCAAAAAAACGTTGTTGAATCATTCAGAAAAGTCAAAGAAGACATGATTAGAATACAATCAACATTAGATTTGGTTCTGAAAGAAAATGAACTTCTTAAAAAAGAATTAGAAACGCTAAAAGATAAACAGAAAGAAGCAGAAATAAGACTTAAGCTTATGAAACACTAATTAAGATAATTTTCAAAAATTGCTCTCTTGAAATCGTGACTCATTTTATACCTTGATAAGTTGTTCAAATCAATAAGTTTCCAACTTTGATGTTCATCGCTAAGAACTAATTTTTTTTCGAGAACATCTTCTTTCAGAGGAACATCGAGTTTTCCTTCGAGTAAAACATTTTTGTGATATTTTCCATTCCTATAAGAATAGAATCTTCCTAAGTATTTTGCGGATTTTAGCTTTCTTCCTGTTTCTTCAAGAACTTCTCTTTCAGCTGTTTGAAGTATTTTTTCATCACTTTCAGCTTTTCCTCCTGGCAAGTCTTTAAGATTTTTTATTTTATAATCTGAAGGTCTAACTAAAGAAAGAATTTTTCCCTTATAAGGTATTACTACATAAACATTATGCCCTTGGCTTATATTGTTTACACTAATTGTTGAAAAAGATCCATCTCTCAAAAGCATACCCCCTATGAAAGGTAATATAAAACCATTTATACAAATTGTGGAAGATAATATTTATTTTCCATAGAGAAAATAAAGAAAATCGCCGCTCTGAGTCTGCTAAGAAACTAAAAGTTTCTTGCACACAGAAATCAAAACTGATTTCTTCGCGAATCTCCGCCCTAAATGCACAGAAACAAAGTTTCTGGCACAACAAAAATCAAGATAAGTTAAGAGCACCCACCTCTGAAGAAGTGGGTATGCTTCGCACCTAGCGGTGCTCGGCTCTTAACTTTCAATATTCACGTAAAGATTTTTGCAAATCTTTATGTTGAGACTGTTGGATATATTTCC